>DASQFE010000227.1:0-6798 GCA_035633295.1 Ilumatobacteraceae bacterium
GACATCGTTCACCGTGCCACCGAGCTCCACCACCAGCTTGCGTTGCGCAGCCAGCGATTCGTCGTTCTGGCTCGACAGCCCGTCGCTGACCGAGACATGAACTCCGATCAGATCGCCCCCGACGCGTCCCGCCATGCGAGCGGCGCGACGGATCGCCGCCTCGCCGCTCGGGTATCCGGTGAGCCCGACCACCACGCGCTCGCGTGTCTCCCAGGCCTCCGAGATGCCGTGCGCGTCGAGGTAGCTGCTGAGCGACTCCTCGACCCGGTCGGCCAGCCACAGCAGGGCCAGTTCCCGAAGCGCCCCGAGATTGCCCGGTCGGAAGTAGTTGGCGAGCGCGGCATCGACGCGTTCGGCCGGGTAGATGTTCCCGTGCGCCATGCGGCGCCGGATCGCTTCGGGCGCCATGTCGACCAGCTCGAGCTGGTCGGCCCGACGTACCCGTTCGTCGGGCACGGTTTCGCGCTGCTCAGTGCCCGTGATCCTGGCGACGACATCGTTGAGTGACTCGAGATGCTGGATGTTGAGGGTCGAGATCACGTCGATGCCCGCATCGAGCAGCTGCTCGACATCCTGCCAGCGCTTTTCGTTCAGGGATCCGGGAGCATTCGTGTGGGCGTACTCGTCAACGAGCACGACCTCCGGCCGTCGCGCCAGGATCGCGTCGACGTCCATTTCGTGCAGCACCGTGTCGCGATACGCGACCTCCCGGCGGGGCGTCACCTCGAGATTGGCAATTTGGTCGGCGGTCTGCTTGCGACCGTGCGTCTCGACGATGCCGACGACGACATCGGCGCCGCGCTCCTTCCGGCGGACGCCCTCGCCCAGCATCTTGTAGGTCTTGCCGACGCCGGGCGACGCACCGAGGTAGATGCGCAGCGATCCTCTGGCCATCGGCTACGAGCCTATGAACGCGGCGGACGGAGTCACCCAGTGAGCTCGTCGAGGGCGAGGTTGAGCGCGACGACCTGGACCGCCGGTTCGCCGAGCACGACGAGTGTGCGGTTGGTGGTGTTGTCGTCGATCAAGGTCAGGACCGCATCGACGTCGAGGCCCCGCTCGGCGGCGACCCGGTTTGCTTGCAGTCGTGCGTTCGCCACCGAAATGGCCGGGTCGAGGCCCGAACCCGACGCCGTCACCGCGTCGACCGGCACCGCGACATCGCTCGACAAGCCGTTCGCGTCCCGGTACGCAGCCACCCGTTCCTCGATCGATGTCAGGAAGTCGGGATTGGTGGGGCCGAGGTTCGACCCCGAACTCTGCGAGCTGTCGTACCCGGCGCCGGCCGCCGACGGTCGGGACTGGAAGTATGCGGGCGAGTTGAACGTCTGGCCCAGCAGTTCACTGCCGACGACGACGCCGTCGACCTCGATCAGCGAACCATCGGCCTTGTCGTTGAAGGCCACCTGTCCGATCGCCGTCACGACGAGTGGATAGGCGAGCCCGAAGATCACGCTGGCCACGATCGCAACGAGCAGTGCCGGGCGGAGTTGGCGGATGAAGAGTCGCATGTCAGTTCGCTCCCAGTGCGGTGACGATGATGTCGATGAGTTTGATCCCGATGAACGGAGCGATGAGGCCGCCGAGCCCGTAGATCAACAGGTTGCGGCGCAACACGAGGGCCGCGGCTTCGGCACGGAACTTGACGCCGCGCAGTGCCAGCGGCACGAGCGCCACGATGATCAGGGCGTTGAAGATCACCGCTGACAGGATCGCGGAACGGGGGCTCGAGAGGTTCATCACGTTGAGTCGATCGAGCTCCGGCAGCACCGCTGCGAACATTGCGGGAATGATGGCGAAGTACTTGGCGACGTCGTTGGCGATCGAGAATGTCGTGAGCGAGCCCCGGGTCATCAGCAGCTGCTTGCCGACCTCGACGATCTCGATCAGCTTGGTCGGGTTGCTGTCGAGGTCGACCATGTTGCCGGCTTCCTTCGCGGCCTGGGTACCGGTGTTCATCGCCACGCCGACATCGGCTTGAGCGAGCGCCGGGGCGTCATTGGTGCCGTCGCCGGTCATCGCAACAAGGTTGCCGCTGGCCTGCTCGCGCTTGATCAGCGCCATCTTGTCCTCGGGTGTTGCTTCGGCCAAGAATCCGTCGACGCCGGCCTCCTCGGCGATCGCCGCGGCCGTCAGCGGATTGTCACCCGTGATCATGATCGTGCGGATTCCCATCGAGCGCAGCTGGTCGAAGCGCTCACGCATCCCGGGCTTCACGGTGTCCTTCAGGCGGACGACACCGAGGACCCGCCACGGATCGTGCGGGCCGGCCTTGTCGATCACCACGAGGGGCGTCGCGCCGTCGCGTGACACCTGCTCGACGACCGGCAGGAGTTCCAACGGGACATTGGCGTGATCACCCTCGTTGGAGGTCTCGATGAAGCGCCGCACCGAGTCGGCCGCGCCTTTGCGGACCTGTCGGCCGCTGGGGAGATCCATGCCGGACATCCGGGTCTGCGCGGTGAACGGTACGAGGGTGGCTCCGCGGTCGTCGACCGGAGTCGGCGAGAACTGCTCGATCGCGAGCTGCACGATCGATCGCCCCTCCGGAGTCTCGTCGGCGAGCGACGACACCATCGCGGCCTCCGCGAGTTCCGGTTGCCCGACGTCGTGGACCGGGATGAACTCGGCGGCCTGGCGTGACCCGTAGGTGATGGTGCCCGTCTTGTCGAGCAGCAGGGTGGTCACGTCACCGGCAGCTTCGACGGCGCGGCCCGACATCGCCAGCACGTTGCGCTGGACCAGGCGGTCCATCCCGGCGATGCCGATCGAGGAGAGCAACCCGCCGATGGTGGTCGGGATGAGACACACGAGCAGGGCGATGAGCACGATGACGCTCTGTTCGGCGCCCGAGTAGATCGCGAACGGCTGGAGGGTGACCACTGCGAGCAGGAAGATGACCGTGAGGCCGGCAAGCAGGATGGTCAGCGCAATCTCATTCGGTGTCTTCTGGCGGTCGGCGCCCTCGACGAGCGCGATCATCCGGTCGAGGAACGTCTCGCCGGGCTTGGCCGTGATCCGCACCACGATCTCGTCGCTCAACACCCGAGTGCCGCCGGTGACCGCGGAACGGTCGCCACCGGACTCGCGGATCACGGGGGCCGACTCGCCGGTGATTGCCGATTCGTCGACGGTGGCGATGCCCTCGACGATGTCGCCGTCACCCGGGATCACCTCGCCCGCTGTCACCACGCAGAGATCGCCGACCTGCAGGTCGGAGGACGCCTTTTCGGCGATGGACCCATCGGCGAGGCGCACGTTGGCCGACGTGTCGGCGCGGGTCTTGCGCAGCGTCGCCGCCTGTGCCTTGCCCCGCCCTTCGGCCATGGCTTCGGCAAAGTTGGCGAACAGCACTGTGAACCAGAGCCACAGCGACACCAGACCGGCGAAGACGTTTTCCTGGTTGGTGCTGCTGGCGAAGTCACGGATGAAGATCAGCGTCGTGAGGATCGATCCGATTTCGACGATGAACATGACCGGGTTGCGGTACATCGTGCGCGGGTCGAGCTTGCGCAGTGCATCGATCGAGGCGGAGCCGAGGATCGATCGGTCGAAGATCGAGGAGGCCTCTTTGGTGCGCACCTTCGGTGGGCGAGGGGTGTCGGAGATGATGGTGGCGGTCACGCGATCCTCACAGAGAGAGGTGTTCGAGGATGGGGCCCAGCGACAGGGCGGGGAAGAAGGTGAGTCCGGCGACGATGGCGATGACACCGACGACGAGGAAGCCGAAGAGCGGAGTGTTGGTCGGCATGGTTCCCGAAGTCGCCGGGACCTTGGGTTTGGCGGCCAGCGAACCGCCGATCGCAAGTACCGGGATGATGGTGAAGAACCGTGCCATCAGCATCGAGAGGCCCTGGGTGGTGGTGTACCACTGAGTGCCGGTGCTCTGGTAGGCGAACGCCGAGCCGTTGTTGTTGGCCGTCGATGCGAAGTTGTACAGCACCTCTGACAGGCCGTGTGGGCCGGGTTGGAACGTTGCTGCACTGTCGAGGAGCACCGACGCCGCCGCGAACGGCAGCAGCGCGAACGGCATGGCGAAGATGTAGAGCACCACGAGTTTCATCTCGGATGCCTGGATCTTCTTGCCCAGGTACTCGGGCGTTCGCCCGACCATCAACCCGGCGATGAACACCGCGAGCAGCGCCATGATCAGCATCCCACCGAGGCCGACGCCCACACCGCCGGGCGACACCTCGCCGAGCATCATGTGGAGCATCGGCGACAGTCCGCCGATGGGGGTGTAGGAGTCGTGCATGCTGTTCACGGCACCGGTCGACGTGCCGGTGGTCGCTGCGGCGAACAGGCCGCTCGCCGCAGGCCCGAATCGTGTCTCCTTGCCCTCCATGTTGCCGCCCGACTGCGACACGGACAGCGACTGGTCGGCCCCACGCGTCGTGAGCCCGGGGTTCCCGTGCTGCTCGGCGAGCATGGCCAATCCGCTGAACAGAATGAGGATGGTGGCCATCACCGCCATCAGTACCCGACCCTGGTTCCTGTCGCGAACGAGCCGGCCGAAGGCCACGACGAACGAGAACGGGATGAGGAGCAGCGACCAGATCTGGAGAATGTTGGTCAGGCCGTTGGGGTTGCTGAACGGATGTGCGGAGTTGGCGTTGTAGAAGCCACCGCCGTTCGTGCCGAGTTCCTTGATCGCCTCCTGCGACGCGACCGGACCACCGGGGACGAGCTGCTCGCTGATCGCCGTCGACGGATCGCCGCCGGCGACGGGCGTCTGGTCGATCGTGGCGGCAGCGGTGTAGCCGCTGAGGTTCTGCACCACACCCTGGGAGATCAGGACCACGGAGAACACCAGACAGATCGGGAGCAGGATGCGCAACAGGGTGCGGACGAGATCGACCCAGAAGTTGCCCAGATTGCGGGTGTTCGTTCGGGTGATGCCCCGGATCAGGGCGATCACGACGACCATCCCCGCGGCCGCCGAGACGAAGTTCTGGACCGTGTTGCCCATCATGTTGGTCAGGTGACTGATCGTGAGTTCGCCCGAGTACCACTGCCAGTTCGTGTTGGTGACAAAGCTGATTGCGGCGTTGAACGAGCCCATAGGGCTGACGCCGGATCGGTCGGTCGGGTTGAACGGCAATACCCCTTGCAGCCGATGCATTGCGTACAGCAGCAAGATCGACACGAGGCTGAACGCGAGGAGCGACGTCGCGTAGACGTTCCAGCGTTGCTCGCGCTTGGAGTCGATTCCGCAGATCCGGTAGATCGTGCGCTCGATCGGGCCGAAGAACCGGTCGCCGGGGGCGCTGGCGTCGTCGCGGGCTCCGTACACGTCGGCCATGTACCGGCCAAGGAACGGCACCGTCGCCGCCAGCAGTGCGAAGAGGAGCACTGCCTGGATGATTGCTTGCCAACTCATCAGAAGCGCTCGGGATGGATCAGCACGGCGAACAGGTAGAGCACACCGGCGACGGCGATGCCGAGGGCGATCCAGTTGTCGAGCGATGCTGCGGCGGCGATCACGATGCCACCTCTGCTGAAGCGTCGACCAACGTTGCGTCCGTGGCAACGTACGGAGACGCCGTGTCGTCGCGTTCAGCCGAGAACTCGTCGGGTCCGATGATCCGATCGCACCATTGCAAGTACACGACGCACAGCGCGAAGAAAGCCACGATGATCGAGACGAAGATGAGATCAGCCATGACGGAGGCTCCTTGACGTGGCGTCGACGGTTGGCGTCGATCGAGGTGTTTGCACAACACCGTTGTAATCGGGCAGCGCTGGGTTGTCGATCGCCTTCGCGAGTTCTTCACGGCCATCCCGCGACCATTCACGGGTCCTTCACGGGCTGCCCATCCCATGACCCACCGGCGGTCGATTCCGCCTTCGGCGAGGCACCTAGACTCTGCGACGCGGCGAGCACATGGACCGTCGAAGATGGCAAGGCCGTCTGGACCGGTCGACGCCTCGCCGAGTGGCTGCCGGACCTGACCGCCGACATCGCCGGTGCCTTCGACCCGATTGAGATCTGGGTGTACGGGTCAGTCGCCAGAGGCGATGACGACGGTGACAGCGACAGCGACGTGCTCCTCGTGCTCGACCGGTACGACCCGTCCGCGGCAATCGAACAGAAGGTCAAAGCTTTTCGTTGCTCATCGACCGCCGCGCCGCTCGACGTGAGCTTCACGGACCCTGAGCGGTTCGAGACCCGCAAGGGCATTCCCGTCACGATCGAGCGGGCAGCCGTTCTTGACGGAGGCTGCCTCTTCCGCCGTGTCTGAACCTGCCGAGCCGGCAACCCGTGGCACGTCGTGGCTCGACAAGGCGACCAATGACCTGAGAATCGCTGAGGTTGCGCCTCCTCGGTTCTCGGTCGTGATTGCCGAGCATCGTTATCGAGTGCGCTGCACCCGTAGCGGTGCGACGGTTGTTCGGGTCACCTTTACGTAGCGGCCAAACTGGTTGAGATGGAGATCCGAGAACTCGTCGCTGGTGGAGGCGACCAGTCGGTGGCACTGTTTGCTGCGGTGCTCCCCGGCTCTGCGACAGCCGAGGCTGACAATCTCGACGAGCCCGAAGCGTTCCTGCGGGATCCCAACTCGTTCGTGCTGGGGGCATTCATCGACGATGCGCCCGTCGGGCTGGTCTGGGGGATCCAGATGCGTTCGCCCAGCGGACGACTGACCACCTACATCCATGAACTCAATGTCCATGAGGGCCGCTCGGTGACGTCAACTACTGGTGGGACCTCTACTGAACACGCCTCAAGAATCCGGGCGTGCGCAATTCGCTCGTTGAGTCCGATCCGAGCGTGTGAAGCTGGCCGGGTGTCGGAGT
>DASQFE010000228.1:0-2139 GCA_035633295.1 Ilumatobacteraceae bacterium
ACTGATCCCACTTGCGAGCAGCACCGGGACCCCGAGCGACACATCGGCGAGCGCCCCGCGTCCGGGCTCCGCTTCGTCGACGAGATCGGTCTTGGTCAGTACCACCACCGGTTCGGCACCGGAGTCGAACGCCAAGACGAGTTCGCGTTCGAGTCGGCGCGGGCTCGGGGGCGAGCCGAGTGCGTGGACGAGGAACACCACGTCGATGTTGGCGGCCAGTGTGTGTGACACGGCGCGCATCCCGTCGAACGAGGCCCGACGCGTGAAGGCCGATCGCCGCTCGATGACGTGCTCGACGCGCTCGTTGTCGGCGGAGGCCACCACCCAGTCACCGACGGCGACATCAGCGCCGATGTTTCGCACACGCAGCGGCTCGGCCACACCGCGCGCTTCGTCCATCGACCGGATCACCGTGCTCCACCCGCGGTCGAGCCGCGAGACCCTCCCCGGCGTGCCCGGGGCCCCGAGTGCCCGCCACGACTCGTCGAAATCGTCGGCCCAGCCCAGCGCAGGATCGGGGGCCTCGATCACGTCCGACATCGTGTCCAAACCGTACCCGCGATGCAGTTCGGCCGATCCTCCGGCACACTTCGCCCTGACAACAGCGCACCAGAGCGCTTGACCACCCACCCCTCGATCCCCTAGCAAGGCACCGATGTCCAAACCCCTCGTCATCGTGGAGTCGCCCGCCAAGGCCAAGACGCTGTCGAAGTTTCTCGGCAGCGACTACGACGTGCGCGCCTCGGTGGGCCACGTCAGCGACCTGCCGTCGAAGGGGCTGAACATCGACGTCGACAACGGGTTCAAGCCCACCTACGAACTCACCGAGCGGGGCAAGACCGTCATCAAGGATCTGAAGGCTGCGCTGAAAGACGCTTCCGAGCTCTATCTCGCAACCGACGAAGACCGCGAGGGTGAAGCCATCTCGTGGCATCTCCTCGAATACCTCAAGCCGAAGGTGCCCGTGAAGCGGATGGTGTTTCACGAGATCACCAAGTCGGCCATCGACCATGCCGTCAACAACCCGCGTGGCCTCGACTACGGACTCGTCGATGCGGCCGAGACCCGCCGCATCCTCGACCGGCTCTACGGCTACGAGGTGTCGCCGGTGTTGTGGCGGCGCGTGAACCGCGGCCTGTCGGCGGGCCGTGTACAGAGCCCGTCCGTGCGGCTCATCGTCGAGCGCGAACGAGAACGAATCGCCTACATCACCGCCGACTACTGGGACATCGATCTCGGCACCGCGACACGACCGGCGTTCGATGCGAAGCTCGTCGCGGTCGGTGGCACACGCATCGCGACCGGCAAGGATTTCAGCGACCGCGGGCAGGTGTCCGACAGGGTCATCGCACTCGATGAGGCCACGGCCGTTGCGCTCGCCGACGGACTCGCCGACGCCCGGTTCACGGTGCGTTCGGTGGAGGAGAAGCCCTACCGCTCGTCGCCCAAGGCACCGTTCATGACCTCGACGCTCCAGCAGGAGGGTGGGCGCAAGCTGCGGTTGTCGTCGTCGCAGGTGATGCGCATCGCCCAGGGCCTGTACGAGCGTGGCTTCATCACCTACATGCGTACCGACAACGTGGTGTTGTCCGACGAGGCGATGCAAGCCGCTCGTGCCGCAGTCACGAGCGAGTACGGAGCCAACTTCCTCAATGCCGGTCCCAAGCAGTACTCGTCGAAAGTGAAGAACGCGCAGGAGGCCCACGAAGCCATCCGGCCGACCACGCCGTTCCGGTCGCCCCAGCAGGTGAGCGCCGACCTCAACAGCCAGGAGCTTGCGCTGTATCGCCTCGTGTGGCAACGCACACTCGCCTCACAGATGGCCGACGCAACCGGCGTGACTGTCAGCGTGCGCCTCGCCGCGAACTCCACCGACCGGAACACCGGCGAACTGACCGAGTGCGAGTTCGCCGCCTCCGGCACCACGATCACGTTCCCGGGATACCGGGCGGTGTACGTCGCGTCGAAGGAAGAGTCCGGCGACGATGCAGCCGACAACGAAGCGCTGCTGCCGCTGCTCGCCGAGGGCGACGACGTGCCGGTCGCGTCCATCGTGGCGAACGGCCACACCACGTCGTCCCCGGCGCGCTACACCGAGGCGTCGTTGGTCAAGCGGCTGGAGGAGCTCGGCATCGGTCG
>DASQFE010000229.1:0-8655 GCA_035633295.1 Ilumatobacteraceae bacterium
CATCGCCGCTCCTGCATTGCGGGGACGGCCGCTTTGCACATCGCCACCACTGACATCAAGTTGAGGTCGAGCGCTGCCTGATAGGCATCGACGGGCGTCGACGCGAAGTTCCCCGGTGGCGGTCCGCCGGCATTCGTGACGAGGATGTCGACCGCCCCGAGCGCGTCGACGGCCTGCTCGACGAACGAGGCCGAACCGTCAACGGTCGACACGTCGATCGCCAGCCCCACGCAACCGCTGCCGATCTGCTCCACTGCAGCAGCCAGCCGGTCGGCATCTCGGCCACAGATCACCACCTGGGCGCCCTCGGCTGCGAGTGCAACAGCCGTTGCCAAGCCGAGCCCCGATGACCCGGCGGCCACCGCCGCGCGTCGTCCAGTGATTCCGAGATCCATCAGCCAACCGTAGATCGGCGCAGCGTCCACCGGGTACATTCGCCTCAGTGAAATCATGAGCGACACCAATCACGAACCGTCCCAGATCGCGCTCGATGCCATCGCCGACGCCGAGCCCTACCCGTACTGGCTCGAGAGCGCCGAGATCCCCGACTCGAACCCCACGCTGGTGCGAGACGAACACTGCGACCTGTGCATCGTCGGGGGCGGGTACACCGGATTGTGGACCGCTGTGATCGCCAAGGAACGCGATCCGTCGCGCGATGTCGTGTTGATCGACAAGGGCGAAGTCGGCGGCGCCGCCAGCGGACGCAACGGTGGCTTCATGGAGTCGTCGCTCACGCACGGCGTCGGCAACGGCATGGATCGCCACGCCGACGAGATCGACGTACTCGAACAGCTCGGCCTGAACAACCTCGACGAGATCGAGGCGGCGATCGAGCGCTACCACATGGACTGCGAGTACGAACGCAACGGCGTCATCGACGTGGCCCACACGAACCATCCGCCGTCATACCTCGATGAGCTGCGCGAGGAACACGACCTGCTGCACTCGATGGGCCAGCGCGTCACCTGGCTCGACCAGGACGCGATGCGCGCCGAGGTCGACTCGCCCACCTACACCGGCGGCCTGTTCCGTTCGGGCCGAGCGGCGCTCGTCGATCCGGCGAAGTTGGCATGGGAACTCAAGCGCGTCGCCGAAGAACTCGGAGTGCGGATCTACGAGCACTCCAAGGCCACCGACGTCGCCCGCGACGGCGCCGGTGTCGCGGTTCGTACTCCGCTCGGCACGGTGCGCTGCGCGAAGGTCGTACTCGGCACCAACGCCGACAAACCCCTGCTCAAGCGCATCGGGCAGTACATGATCCCCGTGTACGACTACTGCTTGGTGACCGAGCCGCTGAGCACCGAACAGCTCGATCGCATCGGTTGGAAGCATCGCCAGGGCCTGTCCGACATCACCAACCAGTTCCACTACTACCGGCTCACGGCCGACAACCGGATCCTGTGGGGCGGCTACGACGCCATCTACTTCTGGGGATCGAAAGTTGGCAACGAACTGGAGAGCCGCCCCGAAACGTGGGCGAAGTTGTCGAGCCACTTCTTCGAGACGTTCCCGCAGCTCGACGACGTGCTGTTCTCCCACGTGTGGGGCGGGGCGATCGACACGAGCACGAGGTTCTCGGTGTTCTTCGGCCAAGCAATCTCGAATCGGGTGGCCTACGCCGTTGGATACACGGGCCTCGGAGTGGCGGCAACACGGTTTGCCGCAGCGACCATGCTCGATCTGCTCGACGACCGCAAGACCATCGCCACCCAGACCGACTTCGTCACGTCGAAGCCGCTTCCGTTCCCGCCCGAACCCTTCCGCTTCGCCGGCATCCAGGCGACCCGATGGTCGATGAGCCGCGAGGACAAGACCGGCCGACGCAACGCCTGGCTGCGCACCCTCGACCGGATGGGACTCGGCTTCGATTCCTGACCGCCCTGCACCGTTCTCGTGAACTCGTGCGCGAATAGTTCCCACACGGGTTCACGAGAACGGGTGGGAGGGTGACATCAGGCTTCGAGGACGACGATGGATCTCGGGCCAACGGTGACGACAGCGTCGGCCCGGCTGCCCACGGGCGGCGCCAACGGATCGTTCGTGTCGACGACGAACCACCAGTCGCCCGGCACCTGCAACTCGAAGTCGACCGGCTTCCACCACATGTTGGCCATCACGTAGAGGCCATCGACGCTCCAGGCGATCGACCGTGACTCGAACGACAGATCGGGCCCACCGTCGGCTCCGTGCACCGTCATCAGCTCGCTCCAGCGTGCGGGGTCCCACAGCACCGGATGGCCCGAACGCAGCTCGATGAGCCGACGCACGAAGCGTTCGAGGTCGCCGTACTCGCCAACACGCTCCCAATCGATCCACGACGTCTCGTTGTCCTGGTTGTAGGCGTTGTTGTTACCACCCTGCGTCCGGGCGAACTCGTCGCCGGCGACGAACATCGGCACGCCGTGGCTGAGCAGCAGCAGACACATGGCGTTGCGGATCTGACGCTCACGCAACTCGAGCACGCTGTCGGGCACGCCATCGTCGCCCTCCCAGCCGCTGTTCCACGATCGATTGTCGTGATGGCCATCGGTGTTGTCCCACCCGTTGGCCTCATTGCGACGATGGTCGTACGCCACCAGGTCGTACAGCGTGAAGCCGTCGTGAGCCGTCAGGAAGTTCACCGACGCCATCGGCGAGCTGAACAAGTCGGGGCTTCCCGCCAAGCGCTTGGCGACCAGCGGCACCATGCCGGGCTCGCTCCGGAGGAATCCACGCACGTCGTCGCGGAACTTACCGTTCCATTGCATCCAGCGCTGGTCGGGAAAGTCGGGGCCGAGGAGGTACCGGGCCATGTCCCACGGTTCGGCGACGAGACGCACGTTGCGACGTTCGCCCCAGTCACCGATGGAGCGCACGAAGTCGGCGTCGCGGGCGAGCACCGCTGCGAGGTCGAACCGGAACCCATCGACGCCGAGGTCGGCCAGCCGATCGAGCGCCTCCATGATCAGCCGCCGCGCCGACGGCGAATTGGCATCGACCACGTTGCCCGTGCCGGCATCGTCGAGGTACACGCCGTCGTGATCGACCACGTAGTACTCCCGCTCGGCCAACGCCCGCAACGAATAGGTCGGGCCGTTGCGGTCGAGCTCGGTGGTGTGGTTGAGTACGACGTCGAGCCACACCTCGATGTCGAGGGCATGAGCGGCCTCGACGAGATCGGCGAGCTCCGTGGCCGGATCATCAGTGGCCGCGTAGTGGCGGTGGACGGCACCGAACACGAGCGGCATGTACCCCCAGTAGTTCCGTTCGTCGGGATCGAATTGGTGAACCGGGAGCAGTTCGAGCACCGACACACCGAGTTTGCGCAGCCGAGGAAGTTCGTCGACCGCTGCCCGCAGCGTTCCGGCGTCGGCACGATCACGAAGCATCGTCACGCCGCGGACGTGCGCCTCGTAGACCACGAGTGGGCGATCAGTGTGCCGCTGAGGCCGGGGTGCGGGCCACGGCGTTGCCACCGCACGCGGGAACGTGGCGAGATCGAGCGTCCCGCCGGGCATCGCGGCGTTGCGCGAATGACCCTGCGGGAACCACACATCGGTGGCGCGTGGGTCGAGCACCGGCCGGTCGCCGTCGATCAGCAGCAGGTAGCGAGAGCCGATCGGCACCTCGCCCTTCCAGTCATCGAACGGCCGCACGCAGCGCAGCTCGACCACCTCGCCATCGTCGAGGACCGCCTCGACCCGTGTGGCCAACGGCGCATACAACGACAGCTCGAACCGACCCCGCACCTCTCCATGATGCCGCATCGCGCCGCCGACGCCAACCGATGTCGACCCAGCTGCGCACACGATGCTCCGGTAGCGTCGCGCCAATGACACCGAACGATGTGGCAGATGCGCTGTCTCGTCACGGCTACCTCCCCGACGATGGCATTGCAACCGCTGTGTTCCTGGCGATGTCGCTGCACCGACCGCTGCTGCTCGAAGGCGAAGCAGGCGTCGGCAAGACCGAGCTGGCCAAAACGTTGGCCGCGGCCACCGGTGGACAACTCATCCGGTTGCAGTGCTACGAAGGCATCGACGTCGCCCAGGCGGTCTACGACTGGGACTATGCCCGCCAACTCCTGCATCTGCGCGCCGCCGAGGCGACCGGCGAAACCAGTTCACGCACCGCCGACGACCTCGAAGCTGAGCTGTACGGCGAACGATTCCTGATCAAGCGAGCGCTGCTGCGCGCCATCGAGCCGGTCGACGGGCCGCCACCGGTGCTGCTGATCGACGAGATCGACCGTGCCGACGACGAGTTCGAGGCCTACCTGCTCGAGGTGCTTTCCGACTACCAGATCACGATTCCCGAGGTCGGCGTGTTCACTGCCACTCGCCCGCCACTGGTGGTGCTGACGTCGAACCGCACACGCGACGTGCACGACGCGTTGAAGCGTCGATGCCTCTATCACTGGGTCGAGCACCCCAGTTTCGAGCGGGAGGTCGCGATCGTCAAGCTCCGCGTGCCAGGCATCGAGGGCGGCCTCGCCCGGCAGGTGGCCGGCGCCGTTGAAGCACTCCGTGAACTCAACCTCTACAAGCCACCCGGTGTCGCCGAGACCATCGACTGGGCCACTGCGCTCGGACGTCTCGGTGCCACCACGCTCGACGAACAAGTCGTCGCCAACACACTCGGCACCGTCGTGAAGTACCGCGAAGACAGTGTGCGTGTCGAGCAACACGGCTTCGCCGACCTCGTGAAGGTCGCCACCGAGAAGGCCCTGGCCGTCGCGAACGCTCCTGGCCAACTCACCATCGACGACGTCTGATGGTCAGCTGATGGTCACGGCCGCCGGTCCCGCCCACATCGCAGTGGCGTTCAGCCAGATCCTGCGCGGGGTTGGCCTCAGCGTGCCGACGAGCTGCACCAACACCTACGCCGAGGCATTGTGCGCCACCGGCATCACCGACCGCGACACCACCTACTGGGCCGGACGGGCCACCCTGGTTCGCCACCCCGAAGACGTCGCCATGTACGACCGCGCCTTCGCCGTGTTCTTCGAGCGATTGCTCTCGGGGCCGGATGACGACGGGCCGACCGAAACAGTGAGCATTGCGATCGCCGTCGACACCGACGACGCCGACGACGGCACGGGCGACGACGAGGGCGACACGTGCGACGACGTGCTCGAACTGCGGTTCTCGAGCACCGAAATCCTGCGCAACAAGGACTTCGCCACCTGCACGTCCGCTGAGCTGACCCAGGCGCACGAACTCATGTCGCATCTGCGACTCGTCGGCGCGCCTCGCAACTCGTTGCGCAAGGGTCCGAGCCGGCGGATCACCTCACGACCCGACATCCGTCGCACGGTGCGATCAGCAATCCGGGCCGGAGGCGAGCCGATCGAACGTCACTTCTCCGAGCCGACGCCCCGGCTGCGGCGCCTCGTCCTGCTGCTCGACGTGAGCGGATCGATGGAGCCCTACGCCCGGGCGCTGCTGCGGTTCGTGCACGCGGCCGTCGCCGGACGCCAAAAGGTCGAGGCGTTCACGATGGGCACGCGCCTCACGCGCATCACCCGTGAACTCACGAGCCGCGACCCCGACATCGCCCTGAGTGCGGTGGGCCGACGAGTTGTCGACTGGAGCGGTGGCACGCGGCTCGGCTCCGATCTGCGCGAGTTCAACGACGAGTGGGGCGTGCGCGGCCTCGCCCGCAACTCGATCGTGGTGATCCTGTCCGACGGCTGGGACCGGGGCGATCCCGACGAGCTGAGCGAGCAGATGCAGCGCTTGCACCGGGTGACCCATCGCCTGATCTGGGTCAATCCGCTCAAGGTGACGCCCGGCTACGCACCGCTCGCACGCGGGATGGCCGCTGCGCTTCCTCACGTCGATCGTTTCGTCGAGGGCCACTCCGTTGCCGCCATGGAGGAACTCACCGCCGTGATCTCCGAGCGCTGACGCCGTTACCGTGACGATGATGGACGAGATGATGGACGAGATGATGGATGAGATGAGGAACACGGCACCATGAACGACCTGCTCGACGACATCGAACGTTGGCGCGCGGCCGGCGAGCGCGTCGCGGTTGCGCGCGTGGTCGACATCGAGGGATCCGGCCCGCGCGATCCGGGCGCCGCGATGGCCGTCACCGAGTCGGGCGAGGTGGCCGGCAGTGTGAGCGGTGGTTGCGTCGAGGGTGCCGTTGTCTCGGAGGCCTTGGCGATCCTGGGTGGAGAGCGGTCCGCGGGCATCGTCACGTTCGGCTACTCCGACGACGAGGCCTTCGCTGTCGGCCTCACCTGTGGCGGCACCATCCACCTGTTCATCGAGGAACTCAACTGGTGACGCTGTTCGACCGCTACGCCGAGCGGCTGCGAGAGTCGGCTCCGGTCGCACTCGCCACCGTCATCGACGGCCCCAACGTCGGTGCCAAGCTCCTCGTTGAGCCGACCCACGCCGCGCAGGGGTCGCTCGGCCACCCCGAACTCGACCGAGTCGTCGCCCGCGATGCGCTCGCCGAACTCGAGGCTGCCCGCTCGGGCATCCGCCACTACGGGCCCGAGGGTCAGACAACGCCGGAGGATCTCGTCGACCAGCCGACCGTGCGAGTGTTCATCGAGTCGCACGCACCGCCGCCCCAGATGTGGATTTTCGGCGCCGTCGACTTCACTGCGGCACTGGCACGTGTCGCCAAGATTCTCGGCTACCGGGTCACGGTCTGTGATGCCCGCGAGGTCTTTGCCACGCGTCGACGCTTCCCGATGGCCGACGAGGTGAAGGTCACCTGGCCCACGCCGGTGTTCACCCAGCATGGCGACGAGCTCGGGCCTCGCGATGCGGTGTGCATCCTCACCCACGACCCCAAGTTCGACATCCCAGCGGTGCAGGGTGCGTTGGCGACGGCGGTCGGGTACATCGGTGTGATGGGAAGCCGGTCGACGCATGCCCGCCGGATGCAACGTCTCGCCGAGGTGGGCGTGATCGAGCGCGTCGACCTCGACCGGCTGATGTCGCCGATCGGCCTCGATATCGGCGCGAGGACTCCCGAGGAGACCGCGGTGTCGATCTGCGCGGAGATCATCGCCCGGCGCACCGGTCGCAACGTCCCCTCGCTGCGAGACAGCTCAGGCGACATCCACTCCTGAAACTCAGACGGTTGGGTCGCCGAATCGAACCGCGTTGGTCCGACGGGTGTTGATGGTGTCGAGCTCGACGGTTCGTCCCCGCTGGACCGAGTGGATCACTGCATCGCCCACACCGAGGTACATCATGACGTGTCCGGGGTACTGGACGAGGTCGCCGGCCTTGGCGTTGGCCCGATCGAGTGGAAGGGCGTCGCGGATCTGCTGGCTGCTCTGACGAACGAGTTGCACGCCCGCCCTCGCCCATGCATACGTGGTGAGCCCGGAGCAGTCGAAGCCGACACCCTCCTGGCTGGTGTTGGTGCGGTACGGAACACCGACCTGGGTCATCGCGGCGAGAACGGCACGCTGGTGCTCGATCGGCGTGGACGCCCATGCCTGGGCCATCTGTTGCTGCGGGTAACCGAGTTCGGTGGCGGCGAACTGGGCGGTCTGCGTGCGATACCAGACGTAGCTGCGATACGAGGCGGGGCTGGAGGTGGCCACCCATTCGTCGTAGCTGGTGAGCGCCGAACGAGCCGACGTGGTCACGACCGGCGCCATGGCGTTGGTTTCGAGCGCACCCTGTGCCGCAGCGGCCGTTGCTGGATCGGTGGCGACGATGCCGGCGCACACCGCTGCGGTTGCGGCGAGCGCAACGACGATGCGGCGAGCCCGCACGAGGCGAGTTCGGGTGGGGCACGGGGAGATCACGGTGGGTGTCGGTGTGGTGAGGATCATGTTTGCTCGCGTCGCATTGGGGGTACGTTCGAACGAACCGGCCCGCATGACGAATCGGTAACATATCGTCACGTAATCGCAATACTCAACCGCGATCGCAAGATTTTCGACATCAAACCGTCATCCAATGGCACCACGTGCTGTCGACGAATTGGTCGCCCGCCACGTCGCATCGGTGTTGATCTGGCCTCTACGCTGGGGAAATGTCGTCCGACACCGCCGTTGTCATCCTGGCCGCCGGTGCCGGCTCGCGCTGGAGCGGCGAGGGACACAAATTGTCGGCCACATTGCCCGCAACGGCGACCGAACCACCCGCAACGGTGATCGAACGAGCACTCGCGCACGCCATCTCCGCAGCGCTCGGCCCGGTGATCGTGATCACCGGCGCCGCCCCCGACATCGTCCCGACCGTCTTGACCGTCTCGAATCACCAGGTGACGGTGAGCCACAACCCACGGTGGGCCGAGGGCCAGATGACATCGCTGCGCGCCGGCCTCGATGCCGCCACGGAACTCGACTGCTGCGCCGTGGTGGTCGGATTGGCCGACCAGCCCTTCATCACCCCGGCCGCATGGCGTACCGTCGCCGCCTGCGACGCCCCCATCGCCGTGGCCACCTACGACGGCCGACGCGGCAATCCGGTACGGCTCGACTCGGCAGTCTGGACGCTTCTGCCGGCCAACGGCGACGAGGGGGCCAGATCGCTGATGCGAGTTCGGCCCGACCTGGTGCGTGAAGTACCGTGCAGTGGCTCACCCGCCGACATCGACACCGAAGAGGACCTCCGACGATGGCAGAACAGTTGATCAACGAGTTCACGGTCAATCGCCCCATCGATGAGGCATGGCCGCTCATCACCG
>DASQFE010000230.1:0-15452 GCA_035633295.1 Ilumatobacteraceae bacterium
GAGAGGGCGCCAGTGGGTCGTGCGCCTGGGGATCGTTCAGAAGTGCATCCAACCCCGTTCTGCGAGACATCAGCGAGCGAGTCATCGTTGCCAGCAAGGGCCGATTTGATCGGGCGAGAACAGTGAAGCAACGTGCCGCCGAGGGGCTCCCCCACGAGAGCACCCTGATGACCGAAGACTTCATGGCGCTCACCCTCGATATCTGGTCGATACCGCCGGAGAGCGCCCGGCGAGTTGGCCATCCAGCTCCGTTTCCCGTGGAGCTCCCTGAACAGCTGATTCGCTTGTACACATTCAAGGACGACTTGGTTCTCGACCCATTCATGGGCAGCGGTTCCGCCTTGGTTGCTGCAGCTCGGCTCGGACGTAGGTACGTCGGCTACGACCTCGACGCTGGCTACGTCGAGATCGCTCGACGGCGCGTCGAAGACGAGCAGGCTGCGGAACCGATCATCCCGCCGAAGAGCAGACCTCGAAAGAAACTGGATCTCCCGACCGAACCCGCCGACGAGGACTTCCAGAGTCGAGCGACGCGAGAGGGCAAGGCGGCGCAGAAGCTTGCCCGAGAAGTGCTGGAGGATGCAGGGTTCCGGATCAATGAGATGAACCAACGAATCCCCAAAACCGGCGTGACGGTGAACTTCGTTGCGCTGGACGATGACGATGCAGTGTGGTTCTTCGATGTCTCTGGTGCATTCACGAGTCATCGCGGCGGGCTTCTTCGCACCGACACGGTCTGGAAGTCACTTGGACGAGCAAATGCCCTGCGCGGTCGGGTCGGCAACGTCCCGGTTGTGTTCCTCACGACGAACCTGCCGCGCAAACCAAGTGAAGGTGACACGGCCCTGCGCGCTGCCGGGCCAGATGCGTTCTTCGACGCGATCGAGATGCTCTCCGACGAGGGGAGGGAAAGGCTCGAACGGTACGCAAAGGGCGGATTCGTAGACAATCCCCAACCAGGATTCTGGACCGCAATCGATCTCGCCCGTAGGACCTCGACTGATGCCTAGGTCGGTCGCCGTCGCGGTCGTTCGCGACGATCCACCCGAGGTGTTCGTTGCCGAGGACCAGGACACGCTCAACTGGGTTCTCGCCCTCAAGCTGATCGCTCGCACCCCAGGGGCTGAGTTCAATCCTGATCTCCGAGCCCTGCTCCGTGAGGCGCTGCGCAACGAACAGTGGGGTGAAGCGGTGGAGCTTTGGATGACGAGTAGAACCGAAGTCGACGTCTATCCATCGTTTGAGTTGTACACCGAACGCGACGTCGAGATGGCCGCTCAGGAGCGCGAGTTCACACCGCTGTTTCGAGACTGACTCATGCCGGGAGAACTCACGGAAGTCACGGAAATCGCAACAGCCTTGGGCGTGCTTGCTCCGAACCTTGCGGAGGCCCTAGTAACCCAACCTCGGGAACTCTTGAACGTGTCCGACGATGCCTGGGCACGGCTCGTATCGTCGGCAAACGATCCGGCCTTCGCTGCGTCGTTCGAGACGGCGTTCAACAACGGGCGAGCATTCCTTGAGGCCTCCGACGCGCTCAGGGGTCGCCGGCCGCTCCGCGTCGAGTGGAAGGGGCCCCATCGCCCTCCGGGCGACGATGTCATTCCGGCAGACCTCCGGATCGACCATGTTTTCCTGGTCAGCTGCAAGTACCTCTCGAAGGTCCTTCTCAACCCGGGGCCGCAGCGACTTTTCGAGCGTCTGCTTGTGGGCGAACAGCGCGTTGCAACCAACTGGTTCGCCGAATGCGCGCCTGTCGAGTTCCAGACGTTCTACGAAGCCGCCCTTGCGAACGCAACGCTCACTGTGATGCCCACGTTGGTCGGTGAACTCAGCAAGGTGCAGCAGAAGGCGCTCAAGCAGACACTCGCCGCCCGCACACTCCCGGTCGGACTCGCCGATCCGTGGTCCGCCCTTTGCACGGCTGTAGCAACAGAGTCCGCCCGACGTTGGAACCAGGCGCTGAGTTCCAAGACAGCGCGACTTCGTCTTCTCTGGAAACTGCTCCGGATCTCGAGCGCGTCATACTTCGTCCTCGGGACAGACAAATCGGCGCACCTCAGATTGCGCGTGGACTCTGCATGGGACTGGAACCAGGCATACGAGCTGACCGGCCTCACGGTGGCGGCTCGACAGGCAGGACAGCCCGAGGTGGCATGGCATGCGGTCGTCCGACGGAGAATCGACGGCGCTGAGCTATCGATTGACGGCCACGTCGAAATCCGGTGGAGCCACGGACGCTTCGTCGGAGTTCCAGAATCCAAGGTGTACCTGGATACACCTCACGGGCAGGTGCCCGGCTACCACGCCCTTACGTAGGCGCACGAGGAGGAGCCGATCACTCTGAGCGATCGGTCCGCCCAGCGAACCCAACGCGAACTTCATTGGCACCGGTAGAAGTTCGTTAGAAGTCGCCCCCAGACGCGAATAGATCCCATGCGCCGCAAGGGATTCGTCGTGCGCGAGGGGGGACTTGAACCCCCACGCCCTTTCGGACACCAGCACCTGAAGCTGGCGCGTCTGCCATTCCGCCACTCGCGCAAAGTGGAACCCGAACGCTAGCGCACCCTCGCAACGTTCCCACACGCCTCAAGTCCGCTGGCGATGAGAGCCTGACGCAGCGCTGCACGCGGATCTCATCGCAGTCGGATGTGGCGCGAGGGCGCCAACGGGGCGACCACGAGTGCCCAACGACACGCAGTAGCCTCGCAACCCACCATGGGATTGCAGTCATTGGAGCACCGTCTGGAGCGTATGGTCGATGGCGTGTTCTCTCGTCGCTCCCGCGGATCGATCCGACCCATCGAACTCGGCCGTCGTCTCGTACGTGAAATGGATGACAATCGCTCCGTCGATGTCAAGGGTCGCCGGATCGTTCCCAACGACTTCACGATCATGCTCAACGCCGCCGACCACGCCGGATTCGGCGACATCGAGGATGCACTCGTGTCAGAACTGGCCGAGGCCGCACGGGAGTACGCCCGAGAGGAGGGCTACCACTTCATGGGGCCGGTCGCCGTGCAACTGTCGGTCGACAACGAACTGCGCAGCGGACGCTTCAACCTGGTCAGCCAACTCAAACAAGCCGCAACCGGGCCGGGTATGGGATCGCTCGTGCTGCCCTCGGGCGAACGGATGTACATCAACACCGAGCCGGTCACCATCGGCCGGCTGCCCGAGTGCACCATCGCAGTGAACGACAGCAACATCAGCCGCCGCCACGCCGAAGTACGCGCCGGCACGACCGCCTACGTCGTGGTCGACCTGGGATCCACGAACGGCACGATGATCAACGGAATCAAGATCAACGGCGAACAGCGGCTCAGCGATGGTGACATCATCAGTGTCGGCTCCACCCACTTGCGGTTCGAGGCCTCCTGACCCGCTGGAGCCGCCCGCTCCCTCGCCATGACCGACCAAGTCCTCAACCTCCTGAAGTTCGTCCTCCTCGGACTGCTGTATCTCTTCTTTGCTCGCGTCCTGTGGGCCGTGTGGAGTGAGGTCCGCACACCGACGCAACGTCCCGTCGTGGGCAACCCGAAGGCCCCCAAAGCACAGGTGCCCCGTCCTCATGTTGCATCGCCGAACGATCGGGCCCAGTCCAAACAGACCAAGCAGTCGTCCAAGCAGTCCAAGAAAACCGCCAGGGGACGTGCGAGTCGACTGGTGATCCTCGAGCCGAAGGCACGACGCGGCATGAGCATTGCGTTGACCGGCGACGTCACGCTCGGACGTGAACCCGGGTGCACGATCATGATCGACGACGACGCCTTCGTCTCACAGCTCCACCTGCGGGTCTTCGACTACGAGGGCCAACCGATGGTCGAAGACCTCGGCTCGACGAACGGCACGTTCCACAACGGTTCCAAGCTCGTCGGCGCCAAGCTTGTGCACCCGGGCGATCGCATCCAAGTCGGCACCACGCTGATCGAGGCCCAGTGATGGCAAATCTCCGCGTCGGCGCCACGACTCATACCGGCCGGGTCCGACCCGCCAACGAGGACAGCCTGCTCATCACCCCGACCGTCTTCGTCGTGGCCGATGGAATGGGCGGACACGAGGCGGGTGAGGTCGCAAGCCAGATTGCTGTCGAGCGCATCGCCGAACTGCTCGAGGGCGACGAGTTGCCCTCCGCCGAGGCCGTCGTCGCCGCCATTCGAACCGCCAACGGCGACATCTTTCGCGCCGCAATTGCCGACCCCGACCATGCCGGCATGGGCACGACGATCACCGCCATTGCGGTCATCGGCGACCACTATGCAGGCCGGGCCGAACCGAATGTCAACCTCGACAACCCGGTCGCACCACCCGTCGCACCACCCGAAGTCGACGCCGTCGTCCCGAGGCTCCCTGGTGACGTGACACCGATCGTTCCTGCGGTGGCGACCGAGGCCCTCATTCTCGCCAACGTCGGTGACTCACGCACCTACCTGTTCCGTCACGGTCGGCTCCGTCGGGTCACCGTCGACCACAGCTACGTCCAGGAACTCGTGTCAACCGGAAACCTCAGCGAAGCCGAGGCACGCAACCATCCACGACGCAACATCATCACGCGGGCGCTCGGCATCGAACCCGACGTGCGAGTCGACTGGTGGACGCTTCCACTCATCCGCGGCGATCGCTTCGTGTTGTGCAGCGACGGTTTGGTCGACGAGGTCGACGACGGCGACATCACCGCGACGCTCGCCACCGAGGAGGATCCGCAACGCGCGGCCGATCAGCTCGTCCAGCTCGCCAACGACGCAGGCGGACGCGACAACATCACCGTCATCGTCGTCGATGTGATCGAGGGCGACGACCCACCCGACGTCACACAGGAGCTCGACGTCGTGCCACTGTGGGCCGACGGGGGCGCAGCGCCGACACCCGCCGGCACGCTCGAGCTCGATGCCGATCCCTTCCAATCGCCACCGTCGGGCGTCGCACAGAGCGACCTCGATGCGAAGCCGGCGTCTCGACGTTCGAACCTCAAGCGGTTCGCCATCGGGTTTGCGATCGCCGCCGTGATCGTTGCCGCCTTCGTCGTGTTCTCGGCGTGGGCCACGAGCGGCTACTTCGTCGGCTTCGACGACGCCGACCAGGCAATCATCTACCAGGGCCGCCCAGGAGGGGTCTTGTGGATCGACCCGACAGCCGTCAACGAGGGCGGCCCCGAACGCAGCGAGTTCGACCCCGCCGTCGCTGCTGAGATCGACGACCAGCCGGAGTTCGATTCGGCCGATGCCGCTGCGGACTTCATTCGCGACGGCGTGACGACCACCACCACAACCACCACCACGACCACCGTTGCGCCGACGACCACAGTCGCCCCGGCGACCACAGCGCCAACGGCGGCGGGCGCCCCCTCCGGAGTGACGACCACTGCAACGCCGTGATGGTGGTGCACGGCTCCAGCCATGAGTGACCTCGACACCACCACCTCTGCGAGGCCCGACGTCGTCGTCGATTCGCCACTGGCACGGAGCCGACGCTCAACGGAGCTGACGCTCGTCGTGATGGCGGCGCTGATCACCGGCGCTGCCTACACGATCACCGCACTCGGCACGAACGCCGAGATTCCCCCGGGCATCATCTTCTTCGTTGCGATTCTCCTCGGGCTGCTGCTGGGCGCGCATGTCGTCGTGCGCCTCGTCGCCCGTGGGGCCGACGGCACGCTGCTGCCACTCGCTGCCCTCCTCCACGGCATCGGGTTCGTGATGATTGCCCGTCTCGACGACGAACTCGCCGGACTCCAGGCCACGTGGAGTCTCGTCGCGATCGGCGCCTTCGTCGCCACGCTGCTGATCGTCCAACGTGCCACCGACCTGGCCCGGTATAGCTGGCTGTTCTTCTTCGGCGGCGCGTTCCTCCTCCTCCTGCCGCTCGCGCCGGGCCTCGGCGTGAACATCAACGGGGCCCGCATCTGGGTGAGCCTCGGACCGATCAACTTCCAGCCCGGCGAGTTCGCCAAGATCGCACTTGCGATCTTCTTTGCGTCGTACCTCGCCGATCGCCGAGAGTTGATCGCCGCTTCGACCTGGAAGGTCGGTCCGCTCCACCTGCCCGAACCGCGCTACATCGCGCCGATCATCATGGCGTGGGGATTCGCCGTGGTGGTCATGGTGTTCCAGCGCGATCTCGGGTCGTCGCTGCTGTTCTTCACGTTGTTCGTCGTGATGATGTGGGTGGCCACCGAACGGCTCAGCTACCTGTTGATCGGCACTGTTCTGTTCGGCGCAGCTGCCTACTTCTCGTGGACACAGTTCAGCCACGTACAGACCCGCGTCGACATCTGGCTCGACCCGTGGGCGGATCCGCTCGACAAGGGCTACCAGATCATCCAGTCGCTGTACGGCCTCGCCGACGGGGGCCTCACCGGCACCGGACTCGGCCGCGGCAACCCGGGGCAGGTTCCCGAAGCCCAAAACGACTTCATCTTCTCCTCGATCGGTGAGGAATGGGGCCTGATCGGTGCCAGTGCCGTGCTGATGGCCTTCATCCTGATCGTCGGCGGCGGTCTGCGGATTGCCTTGCGTACCGACCGGACCTTCGAGAAGCTGCTCGCGGTGGGCCTCACCACGATCGTCGGAATCCAGGGGTTCATCATCATCGGTGGGGTGATCAAAGTGGTGCCACTGACTGGTATCACCCTGCCATTCGTCAGCTATGGCGGTTCGTCGCTCGTGGCCAACTACGTACTGCTGGCACTGCTGATTCGGCTGTCGGATTCGTCAGCGCGCCGACTCGGCGAACTCCCCGACGATCCGACGCCCGGCGAGCGCTGGAAAGCCTGGCGCCTGTCACGACAGCTGCGACGCACCGAACAACTGGCCCATGCAGTGAGCGACCCGGTATGAATCGCCGGATCCGTCAGCTCGCCGCCGGGCTGATCATGTGTTACGTCGTGCTGTTCGTCGCGCTCAACTACTGGCAGGTCGGGCGCAAACCAGAGCTCGATGCCCGCTTCGACAACACCCGCCAGACCCTGAGGGAGTTCAACCGGCCGCGCGGTCCGATCGTCACGAGCGACGGCGTCGTGGCGGCGGTGTCGTTTCCGACGGCGCCCGGTGAGCCGTACAACTATCGCCGCGAGTACCCCACCGGCGACCTCCTCGTCGACATCACCGGGTACTACACATTCGCCTTCGGCTCGACCCAGGTGGAGCGGCTCCACGGTGACGTCCTCACCGGTACCACCACGCAACAGCAGGTTCGCGGCCTCGGCGACCTGATCGGCGGCACCGTCGACACGACCGGCACGGTGGAGCTCGCCGTGCGCAAGGACGCCCAGCAAGTCGCCCAGTTCCTGTTGGGTGGGCGGACCGGCTCGGTCACCGTCATCGAGCCGAAGACCGGCGCGATCCGTGCCATGTACAGCAACCCCACGTTCGACCCGAACACGTTCGTGAACGCCGATTTCGAGGTCGCCGAAGGCATCATCACCGAGCTGCAGAATGCCGAGGGCAATCCGCTGCTGGCCCAGGCATATCAGGAGCGCTACATGCCCGGGTCGACGTTCAAGGTGATCACCACCGGGATCGCACTCGAGTCGGGTGCCGTGACGCTCGACAACACGTTCGCCAACGTACGTGAATGGGTGCCGCCTCAGACAACCGACCCGATCCAGAACTACAATCGCAGTCTCTGTGGCGGCGATCTCGCCACGGTGTTCGCCCGCAGCTGCAACATTCCCTTCGCCCAGTTGGCAACACTCGTGGGCCCCGAGGCAATGGTCGAAGGCACCGCGGCGTGGGGCATCGGCGAGGAGCTGCCGATCGACTTGCCGCGACCGGCCGCGAGCACGTTTGGCAACACCGACAATCTGAGCCAGGAACTCCCACTGCTGGCGATCCGCGGTTTCGGCCAGAGCGAAGTGCAAATGGTGCCGTTGCACATGGCGATGGTTGCAGGTGCCGTTGCCAACGGCGGCCAGATGATGAAGCCATACGCAGTGCAGGCGACGTACGACCAGGGTGGCCGGGTACTCGAGCAGACGTCACCCGAGGTCTGGAAGACGCCGATCTCGCCGGCCACCGCGGAGATCCAGAAGCAGCTGATGATCGGCGTCGCCGAACGCGGCACCGCCAGTTGCTGCATTGCGCTCGAAGGCGGCATCCCGGTCGCTGCCAAGACCGGGACAGCGCAGCTCGGAGACCCGTCGAACCCCGACCTGTCACACGCCTGGATCATCGCCTTCGCTCCGGCCGACAATCCGCAGTACGCCATCTCGGTTGTGCTCACCAACGTGCAGTCGACCGGTGACGTCGCCGCAACAGGTGGGCGTCTCGCCGGCCCGATCGCCAAAGGCATGCTCGACTTCCTCCTGACCGGCGCCGGATCGCAGCCCGTGACGCCGGCAATCCCCGGGGCCGCACCGTGAGCGTCAACGGCCGACACCTGCCAGTATTGGCGTGGGCTGGGTCGGTAACCTTGACCAGCGCTGAGAACCCCTGTTCCAGCTCAGAAGGCACAGTGTGACGAACAACGGCGAGGCGACGGTCATCAACGACCGGTACGAGATCCACAAGCGGATCGGGCGCGGCGGCATGGCCGACGTCTTTTCCGCGCGCGATCTCCTGCTCGACCGCCAGGTCGCCGTGAAGGTGCTCTTTCCCGAGTTCGCCACCGATGCCAACTTCGTCGAGCGGTTCCGCCGTGAAGCACAGTCGGCCGCCAGTCTGTCGCATCCCAACATCGTCAACGTCTACGACTGGGGCAAGTTCGAGGGCACCTACTTCATCGTGATGGAGGAGGTACAGGGTCGCACCCTGGCCGAGATCCTCACCACCAACAAGCAGCTCACCTCCAAGCAGGCTGCCGAAATCGCCAGCGAGGTCGCGGCGGCATTGGGCTTCGCCCACGACAACCATGTCGCGCACCGTGACATCAAGCCGGCGAACATCCTGATCGGTACCAACGGCCAGGTGAAGGTCGCCGACTTCGGCATCGCTCGTGCCCTCAACGCACCTACCGAGTCGAACCTCACACAGGTCGGCTCAGTCATGGGAACGGCGACCTACTTCTCGCCCGAGCAGGCCCAAGGGGCGCAGCCTGATCCACGCAGCGACCTGTACTCGCTCGGGATCGTCATGTACGAGATGGTGGCCGGACGACCACCGTTCACCGGCGAAAACCCGGTGAGTATTGCGTACAAGCAGGTGCACGACTCGCCGCAGCCGCTCGTTCAGATCGTTGCGGATGTGCCGCGATCGTTCGAGGCGATCGTGGCCAAGCTCCTCGCCAAGGATCCCAAGATGCGGTACCCGAGTGCGGCGGCGCTCCGTGACGATCTCCGCCGGTTCCGCAACGACGAGCCCGTCCAGGCGCTGGCTGCTGCAGCGAACGCCCGTGCGGGTGTCGCCGGCGTGGTGGCTGCCGGAGCCGTTGCGGGAACGGTGGCGGGCGCGACAACGGTCAATCCGACCGTCGCCCCCACCGGGATGGTTCCGGGTTTGGCACCCCGCGCCAACTCCGTGCCCTCCCCCATGGTCGAAGCGGGCTACCCGACGGGTGCATCGGCCGACGCCATGTACTACGACACCAACCCGTCACGCACGGGTTGGTATGCGCTGGGCGCGTTCATGGCGCTGATCCTGCTCGTGGTCGGTGGTGTTCTGCTGTTCCAAGCCCTCGGCGGCGACGAAGGCGACGCCGAACCCGCGCAGTTCGTCCTCGACGACTACACGAACAGACCACTCGACGAGGTCATCGCCGACCTCACTGCGAAGAACATTCGATTCGTCACGACGCCCGAGGAGAGTGCCCTCGTGGCCGTCAACTTCGTCGTGCGCACCGACCCTCCGGCGGGCACGTTGATCCTCAAGGACGACACCGTCGAGGTCTTCTTCAAACCCGACCCGCAGCTCGTGCCGGTCCCCAACGTCGTGACGCTGCCGATCACCGAGGCGAGTTCACTCCTGGCCGCCGACGGGTTCGTGGTCGGAACGATCACGAACGAGGAACGAGACGATCTCGCCGAGAACACCGTGATCTCGAGCGACCCGGCCGCCGGCACCCCGGCGTTGCAGGGCACGGTCGTGAATCTCGTGGTGGCCGCCTCGCTGAAGAGTGTGCAGGTGCCCGGCGACGTCATCGGCATGACCGAGGTCGAGGCGCGGGCCCTGCTGCAGGCCAAGCCGTTCGAGTTCGTCGTGACCACCGACGTGCGCTCGAGTCCCACGGTGCCGGCGGGCACCGTGATGGAGATCCGTCCCGGCCCCGGTGAATTGATCCCCAAGGGCAGTGATGTGTTGATCATCGTGTCGGACGGTCCTGAGCCCGTGCGGGTGCCCGCCGTGGTCGGTCGAACGGAGGCACAGGCCCGCAACACCTTGACCGAGGAGGGCCTCGTACCGAGCGTGTCGTACGTCGATGTCCCTGCTGGAGCCACCGACGACGGGCGCGTCGTGGCGCAGAGCCTTCCGGCCGGCTCGCAGGTCGACCCGGGCACGGCGATCACGATCACCGTGGGCCGAGCCATCACCACGGTGCCGCCGCCGACGTCCACGACGACGACCACGACGACACCGCCGACCACGGCGCCAACGACAACGACGACGACGACGACCGTCGCACCCTGATCTACGCGCGCGCGAGGAAGTTCGCGAGCAGGTCGTGACCCTGGCCGGTGAGGATGCTCTCGGGGTGGAACTGCACGCCCTCCACCGAGAGCGTGCGATGGCGCACACCCATGACGACGCCATCGGCGCTGCGTGCCGTCACCATGAGGACGTCGGGAACGCTCTCGGGCGCGAGCGTCAGCGAGTGGTACCTCGTTGCGGTCAACGGTGACGGCAGGCCGGTGAACACACCGGTGCCATCGTGAATGATCTCGGAGGTCTTGCCGTGCATCAGCTCCGGAGCACCCACGACGTCGGCGCCGTAGACGTGGCCGATTGCCTGGTGGCCGAGGCACACACCCAACAGCGGCGTCCCGATTGCGGCGAATGCCCCGATCGACTCACAGATGATGCCGCTCGTCTCGGGCCGGCCGGGCCCTGGCGACAAGAGCACTGCGTCGGGCCGCAGGGCCACGGCATCATCGACCGAGAGCTGATCGTTGCGCACCACGATCGGATCGGCGCCGAGTTCACCGAGGTACTGCACCAGGTTGTAGACGAAGCTGTCGTAGCTGTCGATGACGAGCACACGGGTCACCGCACCAGTATGCGCCTCACTCATTCCGAAATTCGGAGCCGGTATTGCGCTGAGCGCAATATCGGCTCCGAATTTCTGGTCGTGGCTCAGGTGAACGGTCGGTTGATCCAATCACGTATGCTCGTTGCTGCATGGCTCCCCCGAAGCGAAAGACCGGCGGAGGTCGGGTGACCCCGAAGGGGACTCGGCCCGAGGATCGCCACACTCAGTCAGACGACCAACCGCACCACGCTGCCGAGGCGTCGTCGCGCTACACACCGAAGGCGGCCAAACGCCAGCTGGTGCCACCGCATTGGATTCCGATCATCATGATCGTGCTCCTCGTCGCCGGCGGGCTGATGATCATGGCTCGGTACCTGGTTTTCACCGAAAGCAACATCCCAACCCTGATCGGGCTGGGCTTCATCCTGGCCGGGCTGTACACCGCCACCAAGTGGCGTTGACCAACTGACCGAGCACCCCGAGGAAACCACCGAATCACATCGGTGTGGTTCCCCCCATGTTGTCCCCAACCCTGTGGACAACATCCCCTGATCAGGGATCTGAGCACCTTGCGGCGTCCTCAGTCGAAGAGGGGTGCGACCTCGGCCATGTCCTCCAGACAGTGTCGCGGGGGCGGTGGATCGTCGTCAGGGGCCATTGTCAACCTCAGCTCCACCCCACAGACATCGCAGCGATACCTGCGGTTCACCTTGCGCAGTTCGCCGGTCGGCGGTGGTTCCGGGGGCAGCGAGGTCATGCTGCGCAGCATCATGATCCCGGTTTTCCACAGGACGTATCCCATGAAGATCCCGAACCCGACCCAGATGATCGTCGAAACGGCCGGCACCACCCCAAGCTACCGGCAATCGCGATTGGGGTCAGACCCCGTTCGCGATGTCCCCACTCGCGGTGTCGTCGTCGCCTGGGTCGAGGCCAATGAGGAGGTCGAGCACGCGGCGGACGTCGTCGATATCGCGGTTGTCGAGGTGGATGGCGAACTGGGCCTGGAGCGCCCGGCGATAGCTGACGTTCATCTCGCGCCAGAGTCGACGCCCGGTGCGGGTGAGCTCGATCTCGACCGCACGCAGATCAGCGCCGGGCACCTCGCGATGGCGGGCGATCCACCCCTCCTCCTGCAACCGGTCGAGACGACGGCTGAGACTCGAAGGTGGCAGCCTCAGATCAGCGGCGACGTCGAGCGGCCTGGCCCGGCCCCCCAGCCGTTGCAACGAGGCCAGCACATCGAACCAACCGAGCGGGATGTCCCAGTCGGCGCGCAACTCCTCGTCGATGCCGCGCTCGATCTCGCCGACGACCGCTTGGAGCCCACGCCAGGCGCCGATGCGAGTGACGTCGAGGCGAGCCACGCCTCAGACCTCGCACACGTGTGAAGACCCGATCACGGGCCGATCCTACGCGTCGAGCCCACTCGTGGCCGCGACGGCCTCGTCCCAACTCGCCCGCTCGAGGAAGAGCTTTCGCGTCGACATGACCCACCGGGGGGCATTCAGCCCGAGCGCGCCGTGGAGGCGACCATCACGCCCGAACAGTGCGAGGAACTTCGCATCGGCAACCGATCCCGCCACGACCCTCACGTCGTCGTCGGCTCCGGCTCGGCCGAGAAACTGAATCCGATTCTCGAACTGATCACTCCAGAAGAACGGCAGCGGCGTATACGGCTCGGGTGCTTCGCCAGTAGCGAGACGCACGAGGTTGTTGGCGGCGATGGCGCCCTGCTCGGCGGCATTGGTCCAGTGCTCGACACGCATCTCCTCGTCGAAGAGGCCGTTCGGCCAGCGCGCCACGTCGCCGGCGGCGAACACGCCCGGGATGACGGCGCCCGAACCATCGAGCGCATTTAGATGAGCGTCGCACACGATGCCGTCACGAAGTTCCACACCGCTGCCGACGAGCCAGTCGGTTGCGGGTGACACCCCAATGCCGACGACCACGACATCAGCCGGTACGACCTCACCGTCGGCGAGACGTACGCCGTCGTCGGTCAGTGCGTCGATATGGACGTCGCAGCGGACGTTCACGCCATGGGCCCGGTGCAGGGCGGCAATTGCCTCGCCCATCTCGACGCCGAGGCCACGGATCAGCGGGGCCGACGCTCCCTCGAGCACCACCACGTCGTTGCCCAGCGTCTTGGCCGTGGCTGCCGCTTCGAGGCCGATGAAGCCCGCACCGATCACCACGACCCGACGACCGCCGGGAGCGATTTCGGCTCGCAATGCCAAGGCATCGTCGAGCGAGCGAAGTTCGTGGACGTGGTCGAACGTGTCGTGGCCCGGAAGGCGACGAGGTCGGGCGCCGGTCGCAATGATCAGGCTGTCGAACGGGATCGACTCACCAGTGGCGAGCGCAACGGCCCGGCCGGCCAGGTCGAGGCCAGTGGCGGCCGAACCCAGCAGCCAGTCGACGTCGAGTTCGTCGAACGCCTCGGGTTGGCGTAACTGGATTCGGTCCGGCTCCCACTCACCAGAGAGCAGCTTCTTCGACAGTGGTGGCCGGTCGTACGGGCGGTGGCCCTCATCGCCAACCACGACCACCGAGCCCACCGAATCGTGCTGGCGAAGGGTCTCCGCAGCGCGCAACCCCGCCAACGACGCACCGACCACGACGACACGAGCAAGCGATGGTCGGAAGTCTTCGGACGTCATCATGGGCCACACGATGTCATGGTTTCGGGGTGGAGACGAAGCTCGCTAGCGTCGCATCATGCGTTCCCCCGGCCCCCTGAGCGACACGACCGTCCCCGATGTCGCTGCTGTCAACGAGATGATCGGCGAGCTGTTCCCCGGCTCGAACAACTCCTGTGTGGAACTGAGCCGAACGATGGCCGTCGCCAGTCGCGAGATCTCCGAGGCCGAGCTCCGGCCTGGTGCCTTCATATCCGGGCCGTCACAGTTCGGCCTTGCCGATGCCGCACTGTGGTACCTCGTGTTCGGCGCGACGGGCCGGATCGAACCGATGGCGCTCACGTCGGAACTCTCGATCCGGTTCCTGCGACCCGCTCAGGGGTCGGTGCTGTGGGCCAAGGCGACGCTCGACGTCGCCGGCCGACGCAACGTCGTCGGAACGGTACGGGTGTGGTGCGACGATCGCGAGGATCGCCCGACGGCTACCGCACAGGGCACCTACGTCCTGCCGCACTGATGAACGAACGTCCACGATTCCACCTGGCCATGCCGGTACACGACCTCGTTGCGGCGCGCGCCTTCTACGGCGAACTGCTGGAATGCAACGAGGGTCGATCGAGCGATACCTGGGTCGATTTCGACCTCTATGGCCACCAGTTCGTCGCCCATCTCGACCCGGCGTACCGACCCTCGTCATTGTCGAATCCGGTCGACGGTGACGATGTCCCCGTTCCCCATTTCGGCGTGCTGCTCAGCCCGGTTGCCTGGCAGTCGTTGGCCAACCGGTTGACGGCTGCCGAGACGACATTCGTGATCGAACCGCACACCCGCTTCGCCGGCCAGATCGGCGAGCAGTCGACGATGTTCCTCCTCGACCCGTCCGGAAACGCGCTGGAGTTCAAGGCGTTCGCCGACGACTCCCAGGTGTTCGCGCGGTGACCATCCCCGTCACCGATGCCGCCGACTCGCGCCTCGACGACTACCGATCGCTCAACGACCAGGCGTTTCGCCGACGGTACGAGGCCGACCGATGCTTCATCGTCGAGGGGTATGTCGCGATCGACCGCCTCATCGAGTCGGGGCACACGGTCCGGTCGGTGCTACTCGCACCATCACGGCTCGACCGATTCACAGAGCACGCCGGGATGCTCACGGCAGCACGCGTCCCGGTATATGTCGCGGACCGTGAGGTGATCGCCGACGTCGTCGGGTTCGATCTCCATCGCGGCGTGATCGCGTGCGCCGACCGGCGCCCGCACCCATCGGTCGCGGATCTCGTTGTCGATGCACACCGCATCGCCGTGCTCGAAGGTCTCAATGACGCCGAGAATCTCGGTGCCATCGCCCGTGCGGCACGGGCCTTCGGTCTCGACGGCCTCATCATCGATGCCACGTGCACCGACTCGTACAGCCGCCGGACCGTCCGTGTCAGCATGGGTGAGGTCCTGACACTCCCGATTGCTCGCGCCGGCACCGATGACTGGAACGAGGTCGCCGATCGCCTCCGCACCGACGGCTTCGAGGTGTGGGCGATGACGCCGGCAGACGACGCCGACGACATCTGGGGCCTCCCGGCGCCGGAGCGACTTGCCGTCTGTCTCGGCGCAGAGGGCCCCGGGCTGAGCCGGACCATGTTGAGTGGTGCGACCCGTCGTGTACGCATCCCGATCTCCCCCGCCGTCGACTCGCTCA
>DASQFE010000231.1:0-9847 GCA_035633295.1 Ilumatobacteraceae bacterium
GTGCGGCCGGGTATCGAGGTCGACCCCGACGAACTCGGCCGTCGCCTCGTGGAGTTCGGGTATCGGCGCGAGGAACTCGTCGAACACCGCGGCGAGTTCGCCCGCCGTGGCGCCATCGTCGACGTGTTCCCCTCCACCGCCGACGCCCCGATCCGCATCGACCTGTGGGGCGACGAGGTCGACCGCCTCACCCGCTTCGGCGTCAACGACCAGCGCTCGACCGACGACCTCGACGAGGTCATGATCTTCCCGGCCCGCGAGCTCATGCCGAGCGCCGACGTCCGAGCCAGGGCAGCACGGCTCGTCGCCACCGAACCGTGGGGCCGCGAGCAGTGGGAACGACTGGCCGAGGGCGTGCACTTCGACGGCATGGAGAGCTGGTTGCCGTGGCTCGTCGACGACGACCTGCTCCTCACCGACGTGCTGCCCGACACCGCGAAGGTCGTCCTCGTGGAGCCGCGCCGGATGCGCGATCGCGCCATCGACCTGATCGCCGAGGAGGATGATCTCGCCCGCACCCTCGCCTCCACGTGGGCCCGCGACCCCGACAAATCGTTCCCCCGGCTGCACGCCGACCCCGACACCTTGCTGGAGAATCGACTGCCGGAGAATCGACTCGACACCCGGGATGCCGACTCCTCGTCGCGCGCCGGCTCGTTCTGGTCGATCGACTCCACCCCCGAGTCACCCGACACCCCACTCGTCGAAGCATCCGGTTGGGGCCCGGTGGTCGGTGACGGCAGCGGCCTCACCGATCGCCTGACGGAGCTCATCGGGCGCGGCTACCGCGTGGTCGTTGCCGCCGACGGCACCGGATCGGCGCAACGACTGCACGACCTCCTCCTCGACAATGGCCTCGACTTCGCCATCTCGAAGTCCGGCAGAGCCGACGCCACGTCCGGATCCGGCCAAATCGTCGTTGCACCCCTGCACCGCGGCTGCACGCTGCCGAACGCGAAGGTGGCAATCGTCGCCGAGAGCGACCTCACCGGTCGACGGCGCGCCCACCGCACCGTCCGTAAACAGAAGCGTGAGAGCGCCAGCACGTTCGAAGACCTGAAGTCCGGCAACTACGTCGTGCACCACCAGCACGGCGTCGGCCGGTACGAGGGCATGGTGAAACGGGCCATCGGAGGTGTCGAGCGCGACTACCTCCTCATTGCCTACAAGGGCGACGACAAGCTCTATGTGCCGTCCGACCAGATCGACACGTTGCGCCAGTACGTGGGCGGCGAGGCGCCCAAGATGCACCGCCTCGGTGGGTCGGACTTCGCGAAGACCAAGAGCAGGGTGCGTTCGGCGGTCCGCGAGATCGCCCAGGAACTCGTGGTGCTGTACCAGAAGCGGGTCAACGCCGAGGGCCACTCGTTCGCGCAGGACACGCCGTGGCAGGCCGAGATGGAGGATGCGTTCCCCTACGTCGAAACCCCCGACCAGCGCACTGCGATCGACGAGATCAAGCGAGACATGGAACTCGCCCATCCGATGGACCGCCTGATCTGCGGCGACGTCGGCTTCGGCAAGACCGAGGTGGCAATTCGTGCCGCGTTCAAGGCGATCCAGGACGGCAAGCAGGTCGCCGTACTCGCGCCGACCACGCTGCTCGCGACCCAGCACGGCAACACGTTCGCCGACCGCTTCGCCGGCTTTCCGGTTCGCGTCGAGGTGCTTTCCCGATTCCTCACCGCCGGCCAGGCCAAGAAGGTCATCGAGGGCGTCAAGACCGGCGAGGTCGACTGCATCATCGGCACTCACCGCCTCCTTGCCAACGACGTGAAGTTCAAGGATCTCGGCCTGCTGATCGTCGACGAGGAACAGCGTTTCGGTGTGCAACACAAAGAGACGATGAAGAAGATGAAGACGAACGTCGACGTCCTCACGCTGTCGGCCACGCCCATCCCCCGCACGCTCGAGATGTCGCTGGTGGGCATCCGCGACCTCTCGCTCCTCCAAACTCCGCCGGCGGACCGCCAACCGATCCTCACCTACGTCGGCGAGTACGACGAGCGCGTCGCCGTCGAGTCGATCCGGCGCGAGCTGTTGCGCGAAGGCCAGGTGTTCTGGGTGCACAACCGCGTGCAGTCGATCGACACCGCCGCCAGCCGCCTGCGACAACTCGTCCCCGAAGCGCGCATCGCAGTGGCCCACGGTCAGATGGACGAGAGCACGCTGGAGACAGTGGTTCAGGATTTCTGGGACGGCCAGTACGACGTACTCGTGTGCACCACGATCATCGAGTCGGGCATCGACATGCCGACGGTCAACACGCTCGTGGTCGAACGCTCCGACCTCCTCGGACTCGGCCAGATGCACCAACTGCGCGGCCGGGTGGGGCGCTCTGGATCGCGGGCGTATGCGTATCTCTTCTACCCGCGCGACAAGGTGCTCACGGAGGAGGCGTATGAACGGCTGCGAACCATCGGCGAGTCGACCGAACTCGGCTCGGGCTTCAAGATCGCCATGCGCGACCTCGAGATCCGTGGCGCCGGCAACCTGCTCGGCGAATCACAGTCGGGCCACATCGCTGCGGTCGGATACGACCTCTACTGCCAGATGGTGACCGAAGCGGTCAGCGAGATGAAGGGCGAGCCGCAGCCCGATCCTCGCTCGGAGATCAAGCTCGACGTGCCGACCGACGCCTTCCTCCCGACCGACTACGTCGCCAAGGAGGAGCTGCGGCTCGAGGCGTACCGTCGCCTCGCCGGCGTCACGACCGAGGCCGAGGTCGACGACATCCGCACCGAGTGGGAGGACCGCTACGGGCCGCTGCCCGACCCGGCGGGCGCGCTCCTCCACGTCGGCTACCTGCGCGCCGAGTGTCATCGTCTCGGCATCAACGACATCCAGATCTCCGGGTCGGCATCCACGGGTGGCACCGCCAAGCTGGCGCCGTTGGAATTGAAGCTGTCGGAGACCATGCGTCTGCGCCGCATCTCCAAGGGCGCAAAGTACAAAGAAGACCTCGGCCAACTCGTCGTACCACTCCCTCGGGGCGCCGACGCGTCGAGCTTCCTCTCCACATTCCTCCGCGACCTCGTCCCCAGCGAGCCCTCCTGATCGAAACGTCACGTTTGACCCGGCACCGTGTGACGTTGTGGGGGTAGCGTTCGGGCGGTGGTTCGACGCTCATTGATGATTCTGCTCCCGCTCACGTTGGCCGCCGTCACTGCGGGCTGCTCGACGTTGTCCGACAGCGACGTCGTCGCCCGGGTGAACGGCGTGGAGTTGACCAGCGACGAGTTCGACGCCAAGCTGACCGAACTCGGCGTCACCGGCGCAGAGGTCGTCCCCCTCGAACCCGTACAGGCCGAGCTCACCCGGTGGATCCAGCAACAGCTCGTCCCCACCGATGAGACCGCCGCCATCTACAACTCCGGTGCCGCCGAGGCCGGTGTGGTCTGCGTCAGCGCAATCGTGGTGACCGACCAGGCGGCCGCTGATGCCGCCCTCGACGACCTCGACTCGGGTACCGACTTCGTCGAGGTGTTCCAGCGCGACAACCTCGACCAGAGCCTCGTCGAAACCAACGGCGCCATCCCGTGCATCTCGGCCGCCGACCTCGACGGCAACGCCGGGACGCCGTTCATCGACGTCGCTGCCACCCTGTCGGCCGACAACCCCACGGGCAGCTCCCCGCTCGTCGATGACACCGGAGCCGAAGTGGCGTGGGTCGTCCTCGAATTTCGTCCATGGGAGGAACTCGACGACGTCGACGCCGAGCAGGTGACCACACTCATCGACGTCACCGACATCGCAGCCGACGCCGATGTGTTCGTCGCCTCACGCTACGGAACGTTCGACGCGACGACCGGCACGGTCGTGAGTCTCAACTGAGCGTGCTCGAGGCGCGCCGATGACGTCCGCCGACGACGCAGCTGCTGCTGGAACTCCAACCGCGTCGCCACGCATCGTCGTCGTCGGGCTCGGGCCGGGCGGCCATCAGCACGTCACCGACGAGACACGCCACGCCATCGACCGCATCGAACACCGCTACCTCCGCACCGCCATCCACCCGAGCGCCGACCTCGTCGGTGACGCCATCGCGCTCGACCACCTGTACGAAACCGCTGACACGTTCGACGACGTCTACAACGAGATCGCCGACAGCCTGGTGGCCGCCGCTCATGTCCACGGCGAGATCCTCTACGCCGTGCCCGGTTCGCCACTGGTACTGGAACGAACGGTCAGCCATCTTCGCAGTCGTGACGACATCGACCTCGTGGTGCTCCCGGCAATGTCGTTCCTCGACGTGGCCTGGGCCCGCCTCGGTATCGACCCGGTGGAGGCGGGAGTCCGACTCGTCGACGGCCACGACTTCGCCACGGCCGCCGCCGGCGAACGGGGTCCGCTGCTCGTTGCCCACACCCACGCCGACTGGGTGCTGTCGGAGATCAAGCTGGCGGTCGACGGCGCGACGGGCGATGAGCGAGTCACGATCCTTCAGGCACTCGGCACCCCCGACGAGCAGGTCACCGAGACCACATGGGCCGAACTCGACCGCACCGTCACCGCCGACCATCTCACCTCGCTCTGGATCCCTGAGCTCGCCACACCGGTCGGCGCCGAATACGTCCGCTTCCATCAACTCACCCGACTGCTACGCGAGCAGTGCCCGTGGGACATCGAGCAGACCCACCAGACCCTCGTACCGCATCTCCTCGAAGAGACCTACGAGGTGGTCGATGCGATCGGCGGCCTCGACCCCGACGACCCGACCACCGACAACGACCTGATCGAAGAACTCGGCGACCTCCTCTACCAGATCGAGTTCCACGCCACCATCGCCGAGCAGGAGGGGCGGTTCACGATCGCCGACGTCGCATCGGGCATCCACGACAAGCTCGTGCGTCGGCATCCGCACGTGTTCGGCGTCCTCGTCGGATCCGACCTCGGCACCGACGAGGTGCTCGCCAACTGGGACGACATCAAACGCGCCGAGAAGTCACGCACGTCGGTCTTCGACGGCATCCCCCGTTCGATGCCGGCGCTGGCGTACGCCGCGAAGGTCGGTGGCAAGGCGTCGAAGGTCGGATTCGACTGGCCGGACGTGACCGGTGCCTTTGCCAAGATCGCCGAGGAGACGAACGAGCTACTCGCCACGTTCGACGAGCACAGTGACCGATCGGCCGAGGAACTCGGCGACCTGCTCTTCGCAGTCGTCAACGTCGCGCGTCATCTGCACGTCGATCCCGAACTTGCGCTGCGCGCGGCGACCGACAAGTTCCGCACACGATTCGAAGGCGTCGAGGCGCTCGCCATCGAACGATCGATCGATCTGCGAACGGCGGAGCTGACCACCCTCGACGCGCTCTGGGACGAGGTCAAGTCGACCGAGGCGTGAAACGTCCAGGTAGTTCAGGCGTCCGGCAACTGGACCGACGCCTCGGGGCCGGGAGGTGGCTGCCCCGCCATCACCGCGAGCGTCTGCTCCCATTCCGTACGCCATCGCATCCAACGGAGATCGATCACCTCGTCGATCACCGTCGTGGCCCGCCATGTGCACAGCGCGAGCATCAACGCCGGCGCGCCGAACACCACGGCGACCTGCAGCGTGCGCTCCCACGCCGTGAGCCCATCGTCGTCGAGCATGACGGCAAGTCCGAGCGCGTTCGCGAGCAACACACCGACCACGGAGGTCAACGGCAGCCAGAACCATGCGGCAACCACGCGACCCGGGGCCCCGATCCTTTGTGCCTGGGCGGTGTGGTAGTGGAACGGCATCCACACGAGCAGGAAGCACAACAGGACGGCGGCGATCGTGGCGATGACGACGACAACGTCGTCGGGGTCGTCGGCGAATCGTTCACGGGCCCACTCGACGACTCGGAAGGCAACCAACGGAGCGGTGAACGCGACGAGCCACAACGCGACGGCGACCAAGGCGCTCGAGCTGCGGCGATAGACCGTTGCGGGAACGAGGCCCTTCGCACCGGTCATCGCCAACGCGCTCCAGCTGACCAGCAGGCAGGCGGCGAACAGATACGTGGTGACGACCGCCGACGAGTCGGTGAGGCGACCGGGCTGTGTGTACTCGTCGAGCAGCACCACGGCGATGCCGACGAGCTGTGCGAGCAGGAGCAGATAGCGCAGCCACCATGTGGCAAAGATGCGCGGTGGCGGATCGACACGCAAGGGGACAAAGGGTGCAACGACACCGCCGGGATGGAGGAACTGCACGTCGGGCGATAGCGGTGGTGGAGTCGGACGGGGCGGCAGCGGCAGCGACGGAGGGGCCGGCACGGCTGGAGGCGGTGGCGGCGGGGGCGGAGGCGGGGACGGCACAGGATCGGCCGGCGTCGTCATGTGGCGTAGCCCATCACATCGGGACCCGCAGCGACGACGCAGCCGGCGTGGAGATCGACGCAGCATCGGCGTGACGGCGCATCACTGCCTCGCGCTGGTCGACAAGGGCATTGTGCAAGGCGGCTTCGTGCTCCGTGGCCGCCTCGAGTGTCCGACACGCCTCGGTCACCGCCAACGTGGACAACACCTGCAGCAGCGCACCGATGGCGAGGACCACGGCGAGCCGACCGAAGTCGGTGTCGGGCGATTCCTCGACGGTCGTGAGCCCACCGACAATCTGCATGTACACGGTCAGCACAACGCCGACCAGGTACGCGATCCGCAGTGGCGTTCGGCGAGCATCGACTGCGTCGGCGGCGCGCACGAGAAGCAAGAACGGGACGTAGAGCAGAGCAGCCTGCGCGGCCAACCCCACGATGATCCTGCCGACGGTCTGATCGTCGACGAATCGTTCGGCCAACACCCAGAATCCAACGGCGACCGCCGGCCACGACAGCGCGGCGATGAACGGGTTACGCCGCCGACCCGAGGCCATGCGGGCGTTGGTCACCGCCACGAACGTCCAGATCGACGCCAACGCAATCAGCGCGAGGCCCAACACTCGTGCGCCGCTGTGCAGGACCTCCAGTGCATCCCACGCTCGTCGACCCTCGCCCGGCAGCAACCCGTCGTCGCGCGACTCGAGCCAGAACATGAACATGACAACCGAGCCCACCAGCGTCAAGAGAGCCAAGCCGGCCAGCATCATCACGATCACGAGTCGGAACAGGTTGGCCCCAGGGATCAGACGCACCCGTTTACGCTGCGCCATTGCGGCGTCACGAATACGAGCCCGGCGGGTCGCCAAGCGCAAACGCATCCCACCCGTTCGGGCGAGGCCCGTGTCCCCTTGGCGCCGGTTGGCCGCGAGCTGCAGTGCTTCCTCGACGGTGCCGGCCGCCCTCCAGGCGAGCAGGACAGTGATCACACATGGCGCGACGGCAACAGCGCCGACGACCCAGAGTGGGGCCCACGGCTCGCTCGTCGAGCCGTCCCTGAACACGCCGCTGAAGCGCAACGCCACGATCGAGCCGACTCCGACGACGGCCATTGCGATGGGAACCCACATCCATTGCGACAGCCGGGCCGAGTAACCACCGACCTGCCGGATCATGCCCGACAGGATGGAGAACGGGAGGAACGTCAACGGAATCGCAAGCAGCAGCGCAGCGACGGCAACCACGAGCGGCAACGACGACACGGGTTCGTCGGCAGTTCGACTGATCTCTTCGCCGAGCGAGGCGACGATGCCCACGGCAACACCGATCGACGCAAAGGGCGCCAGCCATGCTCCGACCGCCTGCTTCGGGTCGGGGAGTTCCCTCGACGTCGCCGGCTCGATGAGTCGACGGGCGTTCAGCGCAGCGAACCACGTCCAGCCGAGTAAACAGGCGCCGGCGACCGCACCCGCTGCGATCGACCACCACATGGTTGCATCCGACCAGGGCTGATCGGTGACCAACCGTTTCGTCTCCCACCCCATCAACGCGAACGCGAGCGAGAGCGCGAGTGCTCCCAGCAGTCGCCACGGCAACATCGGCACCAGACCACGGTCCGGCACGACCACCACCGGCGGTGTGCCAGGCGCAGCCATATAGGGGTCGCCGGCCAGCGTGGCAACAGTCGGCGGCGCAAGCAGCATGCCGCGCGACGTTGACTCCACCGGTTCCATGTGGTCGCCATCGGCAGCCCGCTCGGGTTACTTGAGGAAATCCGACCGACTTGCAGACACTCTGTGGAGTTTCGAGCCTCATCAGCCGGGTACGTTGAGCGTCATGAGTGAGATCATCAGCATCATCGGACGTGAAATCCTCGATTCCCGCGGCAACCCCACCGTCGAGGTCGATGTGCTCCTCGACTCCGGCGCACTCGGCCGCGCTTCGGTCCCGTCGGGCGCCTCGACCGGCGAACACGAAGCGGTGGAGCTTCGAGATGGTGGAGACCGCTTCGCAGGAAAGGGCGTACTGAACGCCGTCGGGTACGTCAACGACGAGATCGCCGACGCACTCGAGGGCTTCGATGCACTCGACCAACGGTTCCTCGACCAGGTGATGCTCGACCTCGACGGCACCGACAACAAGTCACGCCTCGGCGCCAACGCCGTGCTCGGCACGAGCCTCGCCATCGCCAAAGCGGCGGCGGTCGAACTCGATGTGCCGCTGTACCGCTACATCGGCGGGCCGAACGCCCACGTGCTCCCCGTGCCGATGATGAACGTCATCAACGGAGGCGTCCATGCCGACAACTCGATCGATCTGCAGGAGTTCATGGTGATGCCGGTCGGAGCGCCGAGCTTCCGCGAGGCGTTGCGGTGGGGCACCGAGACCTACCACGTCCTCAAGCAGGTGCTCCACGAGCGCGGCCTGTCCACTTCCGTCGGCGACGAAGGCGGGTTCGCTCCGAACCTCGACTCGAACGAGGAAGCGATCAAGGTGCTCGTCGAGGCGATCACGCGCGCCGGGTTCACACCCGGCGACGACATCGCCATCGCACTCGACCCTGCCACCAGCGAACTCTTCCGCGACGGCGCGTACCATCTCACCGGCGAGGGCAAGGTGTTGACACCGTCGGAGATGACCGCCTACTGGGTGCGACTCGTGGAGACGTACCCCATCGTGTCGATCGAGGATGCGATGGACGAGAACGACTGGGACGGCTGGGCGACGCTCACTCAGGCCGTCGGCGACAAGGTGCAGCTGGTGGGCGACGACCTGTTCGTCACCAACTCCACGCGCTTGCAAACCGGGATCGACTCGGGCGTGGCCAACTCGATCCTGATCAAGGTCAACCAGATCGGCTCGCTCACCGAAACGCTCAACACGGTCGAACTCGCTACCCGCCACGGCTACACCTCGGTGATGAGCCACCGGTCGGGTGAAACCGAGGATGCCACGATCGCCGACCTCGCCGTTGCCACCAACTGCGGCCAGATCAAGACCGGCGCCCCGGCCCGCAGCGACCGCGTCGCCAAGTACAACCAGCTCCTGCGTATCGAAGCCGAGCTCGGCGACACCGCCGAGTACCGAGGCCGCGCCGCCCTCGCCCCGCTCTGAATGGCGGGCTCGTCGTCCGCTTCGCTTCCTCCTCGCGCCGCGTCCGCCTCGTCGCTGGCGCTTCCCTCGGCGGCTGACCAGACAATCCACGGGTCACCGGGTGAGTCTCGCGGCCTCACCAGGTGATGCCGTGACAGCGAACGGGTGGCGCCGGGGCACTCCCGGGACCGGCCGAAGGACGCAGCCTCGGGGTGGCGCCGGTGACAGGACCGGTGAGCGGGTGCCACAGCAGAACAGCCGACAGCTGCGAGACTGACCCGGTGAGTCGCTCGCGCACCACCTCGATTCCGAGGCCGAAGGACCAGCCGAAGGCAGCTGATGTCGGCCGGTCGCGTCTCGGCGACTTCACTCGCCCGATCCCAACCGACAAGCGCATCCTTCGACGACCGCGCTGGGTGCTCTCCGGCGGCCTGTTCGTGCTCTTCATCGGCGCCACCATCGTCGCTGCGCTG
>DASQFE010000232.1:0-2392 GCA_035633295.1 Ilumatobacteraceae bacterium
CTGACAGCGGGGCTGCTGCGCGGGGTGGACCTGCTCGACCTCGGAGCACGACGGCTGCGGGACATCACCCACCCCGTTCAGGTATTTCAGGTGCGTGCTCTGGGCTTGCGCACCGAGTTCCTGCCCCTGCGAGCGGTGGATGCCGTGCCGGGGAATCTGCGGGCTGCGGGCACAAGCTTCATTGGGCGCGAGACAGAGATCGGCGAACTTCAGGAGGCACTGAAGGCGCATCGGCTGGTGACCCTGACCGGCGCGGGCGGGGTGGGTAAGACCCGCTTGGCGGTTGAGGTCGCCGCCCGGCTCGCTGATCAATTCCTCGATGGGGTCTGGTTTTTCGACCTCGCTGCGGTGACCGATCTAGAGGCGGTGCCCGATGCGGTGGCGGGGGTGTTGGGCATCATTCAGCAGCCGGGCAAGACGGTGACCGAGTCGGTGGCCGCCGCCCTGGAGGGCCGGGTGCGGCTGCTGGTAATGGACAACTGCGAACACGTCCTTGACGCCGTCGCCGATGTGGTCGAGGCCATCCTGGCCGCCTCAGCGACGGTGACGATCCTGGCGACTAGCCGCGAAGGGTTGGGAGTCGCCGACGAACAGCAGTGGCGCGTGCCGTCACTCGACGTGCGCTCCGGACCCGAGTCAGCGGCCGTCGCCTTGTTCCTCGACCGTGCCCACAGTGTGGTGTCCGACTTCGCGCGGGATCAGCCCGGCCAGGCCGAGGCGGTCGTAGAGATTTGCCGCAGACTTGACGGCATCCCGCTGGCCATCGAGTTGGCCGCGTCGCGGATGGCGTCCATGAGTGCCGCCGAGGTTCGGGATCGTCTCGATGATCGGTTCCGGCTGCTGGTGGGGTCTCGGCGCAGCCTGTCCAGGCACCAGACGTTGCGTCACGCGGTGGCGTGGTCCTACGACCTACTCAGCGAGGACGAGAAGCTGCTTCTCGATCGGTGTTCGGTGTTCACGGGTGGCTTCGACCTCGAAAGCATCTGCGCAGTGGCAGATTCCGGGGACGAGTACAGGGTCTTAGATCACCTTGATGCTCTGGTCCGAAAGTCGATACTGGTGGCCGACCACTCGTCGGGACACACCCGATACCTACTACTGGAGACGATCCGCCAATTCGCCGAAGACCAGCTCATCGCCAGCGGTCAGGCCAACGAGACTCGAACCCGCCATGCTCGCTACTTCGCCGGGCGGGAACCCGACATCATGGCCCTATGGGATAGCCCCCGACAGCGCGACGCCTACGACTGGCTCAGCATCGAAATGCCCAACCTGCGCACCGCATTCCGGTGGGCCGCCGACCACGACGACCTCGACACCGCCGCCAATATCGCATTCCTGGCAGCATTCCTCGCGTCCTGGCTCATCCAGTACGAGCCACTGGGGTGGGCCGAAGGACTCCTCGACCGGGTTCATGCCGTCGGGCATCGACGGCTTGCCCAGTTGTACGTCGCTGCGGCGATCGGATGCGACGCGACCGGACAGATTGAGGAAAGCTTGAGGTATATCGACGCCGCTCGTGCAGCCATCGACAGCGGTGATTACGAACCGATGCCGCACCGATTGGAGGTCTTTGGCGGCCTCAGTTACCTCGATGCGGGTCAGCCCGAACGGTTGATCGAGTGGGGCCAAGCCACGCTCGCAGAAGATGGCGACGCCGAAGTGGCCCCCTGGATATTGCTGGTGTTCGTATTGACGGTCGTAGGTCGTGGCGACGAGGCGAGGGTCACGGTGCCCGGCTTGGTCGATGCCGCCGAGCACACAAGGAATCCCGCTCTGCTCTCATATGCCCTATGGGCTGAGGGCTTCGCTTTCGGTAACGCTGAACCGAGCCACGCGCTGCAGTCTCTGCGCCGTGGTCTCGTAATCGCCCAAGACTGCCGGAATACCCTCGTGGCGGGCACGCTCGCAAGCACCCTGTCGCGTCTTGAGACACAGTACGGTGACCCACTGGTCGCCCTGGACTGCCTTACATTGGCTATCCGTAGCTTCCATGACGCGGGCAACACAACCCAGATCGTCGGACCTCTGGCCAACCTCGCCAGCCTCTTCGACCGGCTCGAACGCTACGAACCTGCAGCCGTGATCGCCGGGTTCGCGTCCACGACCGTGGTACCAGGCTTGACGAAGATCGAAGCTACGGTAAACCACCTCCGTGAGGTCCTCGGCAACCAAGCCTACGAATCGCTCGCTAGCGCAGGGGATGCGAGCACCCTTGCCGACGTCGCGACCTACGCCTTCGAGCAGATCGACCAGGCCCGAGTACAACTGCCGACTGTCTCGGAATAGAACACATCTGCGACAGTTCGGCAGGCGCGATCTGTCGCGCTGTTGGTCCAGTTCGCCGTGTCTCGAATGTTTGTCGCAGAAACACGTCCCGGCAGGTTCAGCC
>DASQFE010000233.1:0-11693 GCA_035633295.1 Ilumatobacteraceae bacterium
CTACTTCCCGGCGTGGCCCGAGGTCGTGCAGTTCAACGCCACGCGATCCGACGTGCGCCGAGCAGTCACCGACGTGGTCTCGACCATCGCCGATCGCTGCGACGGCGTGCGCTGCGACATGGCGATGCTGATGCTCGACGACGTGTTCGCCCGCACCTGGGGCGACCGGACCGCCGGGCCCGACGACGACCAGGGCTATTGGCCTCCGCTGATCGCATCGGTCCGGTCGACGCATCCGGACTTCGTCTTCTGGGCCGAGGCGTACTGGGATCTGGAATCGGTGCTTGTCGAGCAGGGGTTCGACGCCTGCTACGACAAGCGCCTCTACGACCGCATGGTGCACCATGAGCCGGCAACGTCGCTACGCGCCCACCTCGGCGCCGACGCCGACTACCAGCGTCACATGCTGCGATTCGTCGAAAACCACGACGAGCCCCGCGCGGCGTCGGTGTTCGATCGCCCACGCCATCAGGCGGCACTGACGAGCGTGATGACACTGCCCGGAGTGGCCCTGCTCCACGAGGGCGAGGCGGAAGGCCGACGTCTGCGCACCCCCGTCACACTCGGCCGGCGCGCCGTCGAGGAAACCGACGGACAGCTGCGGTCGTTCGTCGACCGGCTCCTGGCCGCGGTGTCCGGCGGCCTGCGACGAGGAACGTGGCAACTCGTGCCGATCGAAGGTTGGCCGGACAACCCGAGCGCCGAGCGTCTGATGGCCTGGACGTGGGAACAACCGGGTCAACGACATCTCGTCGTCGTCAACCCATCCGACGCGCCGGCGGACGGCATGGTGCGGCTTGCCTGGCCCGACCTGGACGGCCCGTGCACGCTCGTCGATCTCCTCTCCGGCGCAGTGTTCGGGCGCGACGGTACCCAGATCACCGCTGACGGTCTCTACATCGCGCTCGACCCCGACGGCATCCACCTGCTGCGCCTCGAATCCTGACCCCAAAGCCCGAAATGTGCCTCCAGCTGCGCGCTCAGCGCGCACGCTGAGGCATTTTTCGGATCGGGGTTGCGTGCAGACTGTGGAGATGTCCGCCGACCTCGAACTGATCCGCACTGCTGCCGACCACGCCATCGACTACGCGGCAGGCATTGACGACCGTTCTCCGACGCCGACGGCGGCAGCACGTGCCGCGCTCGCCGAGTTCGACGAGCAGCTTCCGGAGGGTCCGAGCGATCCAGCCGCAACCATGGACCTGCTGCAGCGCGTCGGCGGGCCGGCCACGATGGGCACGACCGGTCAGAACTACTTCGGTTTCGTGAACGGCGCCACCTATCCCGTCGCGCTCGGAACCTCGTTCCTGGTGAACGCGTGGGACCAGAATGCGGCGCTGCCCGTGATGTCGCCCGTCTCCGCGGCGATCTACGACGTCGCCAGCCGATGGGTCCTCGACGTGCTCCGCCTCCCACCCGACAGCGATGTCGCGTTCGTCACCGGGGCGACCGTTGCGAACGCGAGCTGTCTCGCCGCCGCTCGAGATGCACTCCTCGCCGAGCACGGTTGGGATGTCCAGCGGGACGGCCTGTTCGGCGCTCCCGAGATCCAGGTCGTCATCGGAGAGAAGGCGCACAGCACGCTGCGAAAGTCGCTCGGTCTGATCGGTCTCGGCCGGGAACGGGCCACGATCGTGCCGAGCGACGACCAGGGGCGGATGCGAGCGGACCTCCTGCCGACCGATCTCCCGAGCGGCGCCCCGGTGCTCGTGTGCACCCAGGCGGGCGAGGTGAACACCGGCGCGTTCGATCCGTTCGACGAGATCGCCGACTGGGTTGCCGCGCGCCGCGGATGGTTGCACGTCGACGGCGCGTTCGGACTCTGGGCGCTCGCCGATCCGACGCTGGCCCACCTCGTCGACGGGCTCGATCGGGCGGACTCGTGGGCGACCGACGGACACAAGTGGCTGAACGTCACCTATGACTGCGGCATTGCCATCGTCCGCCGGCAGGGTGCGCTGCGCCGGACGTTCGCCGCCGTCGCCGGGTATCTCCCGCCCGACGTCGGGTTCGAGGCGATGCATCACACCCCGCAGTCCTCGCAGCGCGCTCGCCAGGTCGAGGTGTGGGCGGTGCTGCGCACCCTCGGCCGTTCGGGTGTCGAACGCATGGTGCGGCAGGCATGCGATGCCGCCACCGCGATCGGGGACCGGCTGCACGATGCCGGGTTCACGATCCTCAACGACGTCGTCCTCAACCAGGTGCTCGTCCTGCTCGACGATCCGCCGACGACCGAGCGGCTGATCGCCGAGATCCAACGTGACGGCCGGATCTGGTGCGGCGCGACCCAGTGGAACGGCGCGACGGCGATGAGGATCAGCGTGTCGTCGTGGAAGACGACCGTCGACGATGCGATTGCAGCAGCTCAAGTGATCGAGGACTGCGCCGACCGCATCTCCCGATGAATCCTGGAGCGGTCAGTCGAACTGCGGACGGACCCAGTTCCCCTGCTCGTCGAAGCGTAGATCGCTCAACTCGCCGGGCCTGATCCAGTCGTCGATCGTGTCCTCGTCGAGTCCGGCGTCCATGGCAACTGCCAGGCGGAGGGAGAGTCAAGTCCCGCAGTCGTGGTAACGGGCACAGCGCAGGCGCACGGTCGCGGCCTCTCCGCTCACATTGACACCCTTGGGAATTCGGGCTCGGCACCGCCGGGTGCACGCGGAGAATGATTCGCCGTCGAATCGATCATTTGTTGTTTTTCTGCTTGTCTTTCGCACACATGTACGGTAGCGTGACTTCATGGTCGCCACCTTTGTCGACAACCTTCGCGATGAGCTCGCCGGGTTCGACGATGTGGCGGTGACCGAACGGTTCCGCCGGCTGGAACTCGAGGCCCGCCGTGTCGAAGCGGAGCTCGCGGTCGTGATCGCCGAAGCGGAACGGAGGCGGTTGTTCCTCGACGACGGGCACCGCTCGATGGCCGGCTGGCTGCGAGCGAACGCCAATCTCGCCAACCGGCAGATCCGTCCCCGTCTGCAGTTGGCGGACCTGGTCGATGACCTGCCCGTGGTGATCGACACGTTGGCTGCCGGACACATCGGGATCGCTCAGGCCGAGCAGTTGGCGACGGTTGCCGCCAATCCGCGCTGTGGATCGCTGCTCGCGGACTCGATCGAGGTGTTGCTGGAACAAGCCGAACAACTCCCCCATGTCGACGCCAAACGCTGCCTGGATCGTTGGGTGATGTTCGCCGATCTCGACGGCGCCCACCGTCAACGTGAGCTCGACCACGAGCGCCGCACTGCGGCCGTCATCGAACTCGACGGCACTGTCCACATGTCTGCGTCCGGCGGCACGGCACTCGTTGCCGCCGAGTTGCAGACCATCTTCCAGCACTTTCTCGACGCCGAATTCGCGGCTGACTCAGCAGAACGGCTCGAAGTTCACGGAGCAAACGCGGCGAACGCGTTGTTGCCGCGTACCGACGCGCAACGACGGTTCGACGCGCTCGTCACCATCTTCCGCACAGCGGCTGCGGCCTCAGCCGATGGACGCACGACGGCCCGACCGCTCGACATGGTCCTCTACTTGATCTGCGACCAGACCAGCTTCGAAGGACAACTCGCACATGACGGACTCATCCCCACGCCGGCCGATCTGCCCGCCACCGACTGGTCACAGCGACGCAGTGAGACGACCGACGGCACCGTGCTCCTCCCCGCAGATGCTGTCCGCGCCGCACTGCACGGCCACATCCGCCGCGTCGTGATCAACACCGCCGGCATCCCCGTCGACGTCGGCCGCAAACGACGACTCTTCGCCGGGGTCGCCCGCGAGGTCGCCCGCCTCCTCGGTCACCACTGCGACCACCCCGGCTGTACCGTGCCCAGCTCCCAGTGTGAGATCGACCACCTCGACGAATGGGTCCGTCACGGCGGTGTCACCAACCTCGACAACGCCGGCCTGCAGTGCACCTCCGACAACCGCAACAAGGAACGCACCCGACTCCACGTCTACCGCGACCCCAACGGCCGACCCCACACGCAACGACGCGACGGCACCTGGATCCACCCCGTCGGTCAACGACAACAACACCCCCAAGCACTCGCTCCACCCGGCGACGAGCAGATCGAGCATCTCACCAAGCTCGCACGAGCCCGGGCTGCCGCCCTGCAACGGACCGCGAGCTGACGAAGATCGTTCGCAACGGGCCACACTGGGCGCCGTGACGCCCCTCGCCGACATCGTCGAACGCATCAGCTCCGCCCGAAACCAGGCGTCGCTCGTGTTCGTCGGGATCGGCGGACACGGGGCGTCCGGGAAGTCGACGTTGGCGTCTCGCATCGCCGACGAGCTCGCCGACATCCAGATCGTCGCGACCGACTCGTTCTGGAACGGGTCGCAGTTCGAACTCGACCGACTGCGCACCGAAGTGGTCGACGTGCTCCTCGCCGGTGAGACCGCCACCTACGACGAGTGGGACTGGGCGACCAAGCAACTTCGACCCGGGCGGACAGTGGCCCCCGATGGCGTCGTGATCATCGAGGGGGTTTGCGCCCTCCATCAGATGTTCCGAAACGATCTGGCCGTGCGCATCTGGATCGACACGCCGTACATGGTGCGACTGGCACGCGGCGTCGAGCGCGACGGGGAAGCCTCGCGCGAAACCTGGGTGCGGGTCTGGATACCCAACGAAGCTGCCTACGTGCGGCGTGACGACCCGATCACCTGCGCACACGTGATCGTCGACGGGACGTCGCCCTACGGGTGACGAACGGCTCTGGTCGTCGAGCGGGCGGATCCGTACCGTCGATGTCGGACAGGCAGTTCGCGGAGGGTCGCACATGGAACCGGTCGTGACGGTCGAGCATCTGAAGAAGTGCTATGGCGACCTTGTTGCGGTCGATGACGTGACGTTCACGGTTGAGCGCGGAGAGATCTTCGGCATCCTCGGCCCGAACGGGTCCGGCAAAACGACGACTGTCGAATGCCTCCAAGGGCTCCGTCAGGCCGACGGCGGTGAGCTGAGCATCCTCGGCCTCGACCCACAGCACGACGCCCGCGAACTGCGTCGCCAGATCGGCTCGCAGCTCCAGGAGTCGGCGCTGCCCGACCGCATTCGTGTCGGCGAGGCGCTCGAGTTCTTCTCGTCGCTGTCACCGAACGGCCCTCCCTGGCGCACCGTGATGGCACAGTGGGGCCTCGCCGAGAAGTGCTCAGCGACGTTCACCAGCCTGTCCGGTGGTCAACAACAGCGACTCTTCGTTGCGTTGGCGGTCGTCAACGCCCCGCAACTGGTGTTCCTCGACGAGATGACCACTGGTCTCGACCCGACGGCCCGGCGAGTCGCCTGGGAGCTGATCCGCCAGATGCGAGAACAGGGCACGACCGTGGTCCTCGTCACGCATTTCATGGACGAGGCTGAGGAGCTGTGTGATCGCCTCGCCATCGTCGACAACGGACGTGTCGTTGCACTGGATACCCCCACACACCTCGCCGCGCTCCATGCACCGCCGCCAACGGTGACCTTCACCCTCGACGAGCCCGACACCGACATGCAGTACCTGGCTGACGTCGAAGGCGTCGACACCGTCGTGCGGACGGGATGCCAAGTGTCGATCACCGGCCACGGGCCATTTCTCGCCTACGTCGCCGCAACGCTGGTCGGCCACGGCCTCGCTCCATGCGACCTCGACGTGCGACGCGGGACCCTGGAAGAGGCATTCCTCGCGCTCACCACCTCGTCGAGCCTTGACGACAACACGAGCGGCAACACGGACGACAACACGGACGCGGTGTGACGTGGACACCGTCGTACGACTCTCCCGATTGGAACTCAAGCTGTTCCTTCGGGAGCCGCTCACCGTGGTGTTCTCACTCGCGCTCCCGCTCGTCATGTTGTTCGTGCTCGGCGGCGTGTTCGGCAACACCCCATCGCAGCCCGGCGAACAGCTCGTCTACCGTGGCGAGGGTCCGATGGACTACTACGTCCCGGCTTACTTTGCGCTCGTGATCGCCTCGGTGAGTGTCATCAGCATTCCTGCGCACCTAGCAGGAAGCCGCGAGCGGGGAGTCCTGCGCCGCTTCCAGGCTTCGTCGGTCTCGTCGATTGCGGTCGTGGGAGCGCAGGTCGCAGTCACGGTCGTGCTGTCGGTCGTGAGTGCCGTTGTTCTCACGATTGCAGCGACGATCGCCTACGACTTCCGCGCACCACAGTCGATGATGGCCGTTGCCGGATCGTTCGTCTTCCTTGCGCTCGCGTTCTCCGCGTTCGGGATCCTGCTCGGCGCCCTCCTCCCGACGGCCCGATCTGCGCAGGCGCTCGGGATGCTGCTGTGGTTCGTGATGCTGATGTTGGGCGGCGCCGGACCACCACCTGAGGTGATGACAGGCCCGATGTCGCTCGTACGCAACATCACCCCGCTCTGGCACGGTGTCCGCGTGATGCAGGACGCCTGGCTGGGGCTGGATCCTGGACTGTCGTGGCTCGTCGTCCTCGGGATCCTTGTCGTGTGCAGCGGTATCGCCATCCGATTCTTCCGCTGGGAATGAGCGGCTGCTCGTCGCCCTGTCAGGTGCCGGGAGGGCGATTGAAGTCGAAGTTCCCGGTGACCATGATCGTGCCCTCGGACGGATCACCGCTGATCGAGGCGAGGGAGTCCTCCATTGGGAACTCGAACGTGCCGGTGATGCTGTCGTCGTCGAACTCGGTGATCGTGAGTGTCCCACCGGGATCGGACACCCTCCAGTTCGTCTCGCTGTCAACCAGCGAAATCAGCACCCCGAACAGATCAGAGCCCGTCGACGCACCCTCCGACGTCAACTCGTAGGTACCGGGGGCCTGCGGCACCGAACTCTCATCGGCGGTGCTGCTCGAAAAGATCGACAGCGAGTTGCCATCGTCGCCGACGCAGTTCAAGAGGACGCTGAAGCTGTCACCGACCAACTCGCGTTCCGCATCGCCGTACCAGTAGCTCACCAGGACATCCGCAAGCGTGCCCCCACCGGACCAGTCCACCTGCTTGTCCCCGGTCACAGTGACGTCACACGACCCATCACCGCTGCTCGGAGCCACGACCACATCGGGTGCGTCGTCGTCACTCTCGTCGTCCGCTGCCGTGTCGGCGGATGCATCATCATCGGCGGCAACAGTTGCCACGGTCTCGCCGTCGGCAGAAGTTCCCGACGGCTCCGATGATGAGTCATCGCTGCCGCCACAGGCCGCAACGGCCAATGAGCCGAGCACCACAACCACAATCAGTCGTCTCATGACACACCTCGCTTCGTGACCGTCGGGGATCCCAGGCCGACGAACGTACCACGACCCGTTTGAGCCAGAGTTGAACAGCGGGTGAACTCACCTCATGGTGCGATGGTGGAGCAACTGCGCCGCCAGGGCGGGGCTCGATGCTGCGACCGGCGTTCGGCGGGCGACGTGATCGAGCACGACCAGATCGCGACCCAGCACATCGACAACCACTCCCCCGGCCTCACGTACCACGAGGAGTGCTCCGACGTAATCCCACACGCCGTGGGCCTCGGGGCTCATGTCGACGAACCCGTCGAACGAGCCACTTGCCACGGCGCAGATGTCGAGCGCCGATGCTCCCATCGCTCGGAACTGGCGCCAGCCGTAGTGATGATCGGGCAGCCCGCTGATCGCCACGATCGCGTCGTCGAGCGAGGTCTGGCCCGCGACCGCGATCACCTCGCCGTTCAGCCGGGCGCCGCCGCCTCGAACTGCGCTGTAGCGAGCGCCTGTTGCCAGGTTCGACACCATCGACACCGTCGGCTCCGCGTCGACGACGAGACACAGCGACGTTGCACACCACGGAAGCCCGAGGCTTGCGTTGGTCGAACCATCGAGCGGGTCAACCACGACCGTACCGAGCCCAGATCGTCCGCCGGCGGGGCGCTGGAGCCCGCTCTCCTCCGACAACACCGAGAAACCGGCGCCAAGCAGTGGGGCAACGCACACCGCATCGACATCGAGATCAACTCGGTACTGCCCCGGACGGACGCCGGATTCCCGCCAGTCGGTCGTGCGGGTCACGACCTCGGCCGTCTGGTCACAGATCGCCGCGAAGAGCGCGAGCACGTCGATTTCATTGGGCTCGGTCACGCTCACAGACGGTAGTGTCCGAACTGCATGGCAGTGATCGACGTTGCAGGTTTCGTGGCCGACGTGAAAAGTCAGGCCATCGACCACGGCTTCCACGTTCATGATGAACGCCACTTCGTCGAGACGTACTCGCTGCGTCAATTGTGGGAAGTCGACCTGCACCCCGAGGAGGCGTGCGCAGGCCCGATCGACTTGCACCTGTCGCTCGACGTCGACCCGCGGGCGATGCTCGGTTTCGAAGACGAAGTGATGAAGCTCGACGAGATCGACGACCCGCCGCCGACCGGCTTCAGCTTCCCATTGATCTTCACGTGGACGCTTCCACCCCTACCCGAACCACCCGACCTGTTGGTGCTGGCAACCGATCTCGCCGGGATCGGCGGCATCGATCTGCCACTCGAGGTGTCGGCGATCGACTCGTTCCCGAGCGTCACCGATGCACCTGAACGGAGCTTGTCGATCGTCGCCAAGATGACCATCGACCTCGCCGACGTCTACATGAACGTCGATGACGCCATCGAAGCCGCGCTCGACCGTTGCAAACATGTCAGTCTGTACTTGCTCGAGCGGGCACCGACCTGGCTCGACGAGTACTGAGTTTCCACGCGACGACCGGGAGAGCCATGCGAGTCCACGAATTGATCGACATCCTCAGCGAGCAGCCCGCCGACGCCGAGGTGGAACTCGCCGTCATCGCACCGGTCGACGACGGCTCGGATGACATCACCGTCGATCGCTACTTCGTCGATGGCGTGCTGCCCTGGGAAGACGACGAGGACGACGAGGAGTCCGACGGCGAGATGACGATCTGGCTCGTTGGTGGCGAAGAAGCCGATGTCAACGCCTTCCTCGACGCCATCGAACAACCCGACGACTGACCCACCGGAAGTGATGCTCGACACGGCTGCGCGGTTTCGGCAACCGGCTCCGACCAGAAGGCCCTCATGACCAGCATGGCGATCATCCTGCTCGTCAGCGGCGCCACCCTCTTCATCGTCGCCCAGGCCCGCAAGCCCCGGCGCAGCGACGCCTGACCTCGTCGGGACCCAACTGGCTCCACCGGGCCTGAGCCGTCAGTCGGTCGACTCGTCGGGCTGGAAGCGGTACCCCACGCCGGCGTCGGTGATGAAGTACTTCGGGCGGGTGTGGTCGGGCTCGAGTTTGCGGCGGATGTGCCCCATGTGAACCCGGAGCAGATTCTGATCCGGCTCGTAGTCAGGGCCCCACACGGCCAGGATCAGCTGGGTGTAGGTCACGAGCCGATGAGGGTGGCGCACCAGATGGCCGACGATCCCCCACTCGGTCGGTGTGAGGCGCACCTCGGTGCCCTCCGCGCGCTCGCCGACTGCCGACTCCGAACCGACGAACGCTCGATGTGCAGCGAGATCGAGCGTGAAGTTGGGTGTCGTCACCAGCGCAACCTCTGTGCCGACCTCGGGCGAGCGACGCAGGGCAGCCCGGACGCGCGCAACGAGCTCAGCCATTCCGAAGGGCTTGGTGACGTAGTCGTCGGCACCGGCCTCGAGCGCAAGCACCTTGGACCGCTCGTCCTCGCGTGCGGTCAACACGATGATCGGCACGTTCGTCCACCCCCGCAGGGCCTCGATGACCGTGACACCATCCATCCCGGGTAGGCCGAGGTCAAGCAGAACGATGTCGGGTCGAGTGTCGGCGATCTGCGTGAGGGCCGCCTCTCCACTCCCGGCTTCAGTGACGACGTACCCACGAGCGCGAAAGTTCAAGCTGAGCGCCCGACGGATCTGACGTTCGTCGTCAACGACGAGGACGGTGGTCACGTCGGAGTGCCCCCGGACGGCTGCGGGCGCGGCCCCTGGGGCAACGTGATCGTTGCGGTGAGTCCGCCGCCCGGGGTGTCGTCGAGGGTCAGCTGGCCGTCCATCGCGTCCACGAACCCCTGGGCGATCGACAACCCGAGTCCGACACCCTGGCCACCGGGCGTGTCACCGAAGCGCTGGAACGGCAGGGTCACTTTGGCCCGATCCTCCTGCTTGATGCCAATGCCGCGGTCGATGACCCGGATGTGAACGGTCGCACCGATCTCGGCCGCCTCCACGGTCACCGGGGCATCGGGTGGGCTGAAGCGCAGTGCGTTGGCGATGATGTTCGCGAGGCTTCGTTCGAGCAACGTCGAATCACACAGCGCAGTGGACAGATCGGGTGGGATCTCGACACGAACGGCACCGCTTGGCGCGCTGATGCTGTGAATCGCTGCGGCCACGATCTCGGCGGGGTGAGCGGGTTGGATATCGATGGCCAGAGCCCCGATCTGCAGCCGGCTGGCGTCGAGCAGGTTGCCGACGAGCTGGTTGAGGCGGTCGGTTTCCTCGTCGACGGTCACGAGCGCCTCGGCGGTCTGCTCGGGGGTCCAGTCGACGGAGGGGTCGAGGAGGCCCGACACCATTGCCTTGATCGATGCCAACGGTGTACGCAGGTCGTGAGAAACGGCGCGTAACAGCGCCGTTCGTACGACGTCGACGTCGGCAAGCGTCTCCGCCTCGGCAGCGTCGGCTGCAAGGAGTTGGTTGTCGATCGCCAACGACAACTGGTCGGCCAGCGCCCGCATGAGGCGTTGGTCATCTGGTGAGAGTGGCCGTCCGTAGAGTTCGAGAGTCCGCTCTTCGTCGCGCTCGTCCTGATGGCCCGACGACAACGAGAGCGTCGCCGTTGCTGGCTGGGTGACGTCGCCGGCCATGGCGACCGTCGTCCAGGCCCCGTCGTCGCTCGCGTCGAGGCGCACGCCCGCCAGGCCGAACGTCGTCTGGATCTCCTCCATCAGTCGCTGCACGGGTTCCGGATCGAGGGCGAGGCTCGTTGTCGCTCGAACGAGCGCTTCGGCTTCCCGTTGGGCGCGTCGAGCTTCGAGCGATCGGCGCGACACCGCGTCGACCAGCGCGCCAGCCGTGACGGCCACGGCGACGAACACCACGAGGGCCACAAGATTTTCCGTGTCACCGATTGTCAACGTGTAGTACGGCTCGACGAAGTACCAGTTGACGAGCAACGACGCCACGATTGCCGCCACGGTGCCGACCACCACGCCGCCGAGCGTTGCGATCACGAGCACGACCGTGAGCGCCAGCAGCAGTTCCGTCGAGAGTTCGAACGTGTCACGGAAGGGCAAGGTGACGACGATGAGCAGCGGCAGCGCGAAGACGGTGAGCAGCCAGGCGAGAGCCGTTCTCCGCTTGACGGGCTGACGTCTGGGTGCGCGGACCTCGTCGGCCTGGGCGTCGTCGCGCCGGGCGATCACGTGTACGTCGATCTCCGGAACGAGGCGCGTCAATCGGGCCACGAACGACCCGTAGACGATTTCATGCAAGCGGCTGCGCTGGCTGGCACCCAGCACGATCTGGGTGGCTTTTTCCTGGCGGGCGAACGTGGCCATGCCGTCGGCGGTGTTGTGCGCAACGACATCGTTCACCGTGCCACCGAGCTCCACCACCAGCTTGCGTTGCGCAGCCAGCGACTCGTCGTTCTGACCCGACAGCCCGTCACTGACCGAGACGTGGACTCCGATCAGTTCGCCCCCGACGCGTCCCGCCATGCGGGCGGCGCGACGGATCGCCGCCTCGCCGCTCGGGTATCCGGTGAGCCCGACGACGACGCGTTC
>DASQFE010000234.1:0-15100 GCA_035633295.1 Ilumatobacteraceae bacterium
ATCTCACCGACCATCTCGTCGCCTGGTGCCGTCGGCTCGTGGACCTTGGTCCAGCAAAACGCCGCCATCCGTCCATCGATGTCGTGCACGCGGAACCCCTCCGGGTCGAACCAGGCTTCCTGCTGGCGTTGACAGAACGTCTCGAGCGTCCAGCCACCCTGCTCGCCGTGGGTGGCGAACGCCCGGTTGTTGACCCGCAGCCACGCCTCGTCGTCGTCGCCGGGGACGAATGCTCTCGTTGCGACGGTCACATCGAGACCGGTGGGGAGCGATCGACGCATCTGATAGAGGCTGCGGCCCGACACCATGTCGGCGTCGGCGGCCAGTTTGCGATGGGTCGATGTCGGCTCGAAAACCCACCAGTTCACCTGGCCACCGCCGTCGGATGCGACGACGTCGAGGGCCGACTCGATCAGCTCGGGTCCGATGGTTGCCATTTCGTAGCGGTGGTGTGGATGGATCACGAGCTCGAACGCATACGCATCGTTGCCGCGTGAGATCTGGGCGTAGGCGACAGGGTGGTCGTGGCCGGGCTCGGATGCGAGGAACCCGGTGAACCCGTCGAGGCCGCCGTTGACGAGGTCGAGATACAGATGGTCTGAAAGTGGACGGCGACCATCGGCACGCGACGCGGCGTCGAGGAGTTCGGTGACGTGCGCAATGTCGTCGCTCGCCATCTGGCGTTTGATCTCGAGACATCGCATGCGTCGAGAGTATCGGCCGCCGGGCGATGGCCGTAGTGTCGACCCCATGGCTCGTCCGCGTTCACCGAAGGGTCGTACACGCGAGGTCGCGAGGCGCCTGGCCGGCGAGTACCCCGAGGCGATCTGTGAACTCGACCACTCGTCGCCCTTTGAACTGCTCGCCGCCACGATCCTGTCGGCCCAGTGCACCGATGCCCGGGTCAACGTCGTGACTCCTGCGCTCTTTGCCCGATACCCGACGCCCGACGATCTGATGCACGCCGACCCGACCGAACTCGAGGAGATCGTTCGCACCACGGGTTTCTTCGCGACCAAGTCGAAGAACCTGATCGGGATGGCGACCAACGTTGTCGAGCGATTCGACGGCGAGGTTCCCCAGTCGCTCGACGACCTCGTCTCGCTCCCTGGTGTCGGCCGCAAGACGGCCAACGTCGTTCGCAGCGTGGCGTTCGGTCTCCCCGGTCTCCCCGTTGACACGCACGTCGGCCGGTTGGCTCGACGCCTCGGTCTGACCGTGCAGGACGACCCGGTGAAGGTCGAGATGGAGTTGAACCGCTACCTGCCGGCTGCGGATCGGGGCGACTTCAGCCTCCGAGTGATCCTGCACGGCCGGCGTGTCTGCTTTGCCAAGAAACCGCAGTGTGGTGACTGTGTGCTCGAAGACATCTGTCCGGCGAGCATGATCCCGTCGTTGCCTCGGCGATCACCGGGTGTATAGTTTTCGTCAACCAGGTTCCCGCCACCTGGTTCACTGCGACGGTTGGGATCCGCCTCCCGACCTCGCACAGTGCGATGGCCCCTTCCGAGGGGCCATCGCCGCGTTTTCGCCTCGCAGCCTGGCAAATGCCGGCTCACTCGAGCGCGCGTAGTGCCCGAATCAGGGTGCGTTCGGCCGTGCGAAGCTGACGTTCGGCCTCGTGGATTGCTGTGGCCACATCGTCACGTTCCGTGCCGACGAACGGTTCGGCGAGCCCCGCGACGCGCGATCGGTACTGGGCCACGTTGTCGGCGATCGCGGCCAGTTCGGCGGCAGTCGACTCGGTGGATCCGGCCATGAGATGAAACCCTACCGGGAGGCTGACGGGGGCTCCCTCTACACTTCACCAGGTGATTCCCGTCCGCGACGATCTGCGCTCCCTCGACGGCTACCACTCCGCTCAGGTCGATGTAAGGGTGCGGCTCAACACCAATGAGTCGCCCGAACCGCCCCCGCCGGCGTTCCGTGACGCAGTGGCTGCCGAGGTGTCGCGTGTCGAATGGCATCGGTACCCCGACCGCTCGGCCACGGCGCTACGCGTGGCAATCGCCGAGATGCACGGTGTCGACCCGGCCCAGGTCTTCGTAGCGAACGGTTCGAACGAGGTACTGCAGACAGTGCTGCTCGCCTACGCCGGCCCCGGCCGCACCGTCGCGACCTTCGAACCCACGTATCAGATGCACGCTCAGATCGCCCGGGTCACCGGAGCGACCGTCGTCGAAGGCGAACGTGCGGCGGACTTCACGCTCGATCCAGCCGAGGTCGAGCGCGTGATCACCGAGTACGCCCCTCACGTGGTGTTCCTCACCTCGCCGAACAACCCGACGGGGCTGGTCGAGCCGGTGGAGCGCGTGCAGCAGTTGCTGAGGATCGCCCCCGGACTGGTGGTGGTCGATGAGGCGTACGCGCAGTTCGCCGATTGGAGCGCGATCGATCTCGTCGCCGAAGACCGGCCGCTCGTGGTGACCCGCACGTTCTCGAAGACCTGGTCGATGGCAGGTGCTCGGCTCGGCTACCTCGTCGGACCCACGTGGCTCGTGGCCGAACTCGACAAGGTCGTGCTGCCGTACCACCTCGACGCGGTCAAGCAGATCGCCGGTCGACTTGCGCTGCGGTTCTCCGACGAGATGAACCACCGAGTTGCGCAGATCGTTGCCGAGCGTGAACGGATCGAGGCGGCGCTCGCCGACCTGCAGCTCGACGTGTTCCCGAGCGGGGCGAATTTCGTGTTGTTCCGGGTCCGTCCGGGCACGCTCGACGGGCGTGCGGTCTGGCAGGGCCTCGTTGATCGCAGCGTGTTGATCCGTGACTGTTCGAGCTGGCCCCGGCTCGACAACTGTCTTCGCGTCACTGTCGGGACGCCGGGCGAGAACACCGAATTCCTGCAGGCGCTGGCCGACGTGTTCGTCGCTGCCGGTGCCGTCTCGACACCCGATGGAGTCCGCTCATGAACCGTACGAACCGCACTGCACAACGTCGCCGATCCACCAAGGAGACCTCGATCGAGGTCGACATCGACCTCGACGGCACCGGGGCGACCGACATCTCCACGGGCATCCCGTTCTACGACCACATGCTCGACCAGCTCGGCCGTCACGGTGGCTTCGACCTGCGGGTGCAGGCGGTTGGTGATCTTCAGATCGACACGCACCACACGGTGGAAGATGTGGCCATTGCCATCGGTGAGGCGTTCGCCGAGGCACTCGGCGACAAGGCCGGCGTCCGACGCTTTGCGAGTGGTCGCTATCCGCTCGACGAGGCCCTCGTCGACGTTGCGCTCGACCTGTCCGGTCGCCCGTGGGTCGAGTGGCACGTACCGATGCCCGAGAGTCTCCCGTTGGGCGATCCGGCGTTCGACCCGCAGTTGGCCGAGCATGCCGTTGCATCTTTCGCCACCGCTGCGAACATCACACTGCACGTCGAACTGGTGCGGGGCCGCAACGTGCACCACATCATCGAGGCCACGTTCAAGGGTCTTGCGCGCACCCTGCGCGATGCAGTGCGAATCGACGACGCCGATGGTGTGCCCTCCACGAAGGGTGTGCTGTGACGCGACCGGTCATTGCGGTGCTCGACTACGGCATCGGCAATCTCCACTCGGCGCAGAAGGCATTGGAGCACGAGGGAGCCGACGCACGGCTCACCGCCGACCCCGGCTTGATCGCCGACGCCGACGGCGTGGTGCTGCCCGGTGTCGGCGCGTTCGGCGCATGTATGGATTCGCTGCGTGCGGCCGGGCTCGAAGGGCCGACGCACGAGGCGGTCGAATCGGGCCGCCCGTTCTTGGGTATCTGCGTTGGGATGCAGATGCTGTTCACCAAGTCGGAGGAGAACGAGGGAGCGTCGGGGCTCGATCTGATCCCCGGCACGGTCACGTGGATTCCGGCAGGGCCCAAGATCCCCCAGATGCAGTGGAACCGACTCGACATCGTCGACCCCGACGAACCGATGCTCCGCAACCTCGGCGATGAGCCGTACCTGTACTTCGTGCACTCACTACACGGTGTGCCCGACGACGAGTCGATGGTGGCAGCGACCGTTGAGTACGGCACCACGATCAACGCGGCGTTTCGGCGCGACAACGTGTTCGCCGTCCAGTTCCATCCTGAGAAGTCGAGCCGTCCGGGGCTGGCGCTGCTCGCCAATTTCGTCGAGGTCTGCCGGTGATCGACCTCTATCCGGCCATCGACCTGCTCGGTGGCCGAGTGGTTCGGTTGCGTCAGGGCAACTACTCCGACGAGACGGTCTACGGCAACGACCCGGTGTCGGTGGCGCGCGAGTTCGCGGCCGCTGGAGCGGCCTGGGTGCACGTCGTCGACCTCGACGCAGCCCGTTCGGGCGAGCCGGTCAATCGGCCAGTCGTTGCTGCGATCGCCGCCGCGCTCGCGGGCGTCGCTCGGGTGCAGACCGGCGGTGGAGTGCGGTCGCTCGACGATGCTCGCGAGCTCGCCGATGTCGGTGTGGCACGCGTGGTGATGGGCTCGGCGGCCGTTCGTGACCCAGCGCTCGTCGAGGCCGCCTCGGCGGTCGTGGCCGTTGCCGTAGGTCTCGATCATCGTGACGGCGAGGTGGCGGTGCACGGCTGGACCGAAGGGAGCGGATTGATGCTCGACGATGCATTCGCGCTGTTTCCCACAGCTGCGGTGTTCGTCGTCACCGACATCGGGCGCGACGGGATGTTGGTAGGCCCGGACATCGATGGGCTCACGCGCTCGGCGGAACTCGCCGGCGCGCCGGTCATTGCGAGTGGCGGCGTGTCGAGCCTGGCCGATGTGGTGGCACTCGCTCGGATCGAGAACCTCGGCGGGATCATCACCGGCAAGGCCGTGTACGAAGGACGGTTCACCGTGGTCGAAGCCATCGAGGCGTTGGCGCAGCTGTGAGGGTCGCTCGCGTCATCCCGTGCCTCGACGTGACGCAAGGTCGTGTGGTGAAGGGCACCAACTTCGTTGATCTCGTCGATGCCGGCGACCCGGTCGAGCTCGCCGCCCGCTACGACCTCGAAGGGGCCGACGAGCTGGTCTTCCTCGACATCACCGCATCGAGCGACAACCGTGAGACCACTGTTGAGATGGTCCGGCGGGTGGCCGACGAGGTCTACATCCCCTTCACGGTCGGCGGCGGCATCCGTACGCTGGAGGATGCTCGGCGAATGCTGCGTGCCGGTGCCGACAAGGTGAGTGTCAACACCGCAGCGGTCGAGCGGCCGGAGTTGATCAGTGAGATCGCGGCCGAGTTCGGGGTGCAGTGCGTGGTGTGTGCCATCGACGCCAAACGTCGCCCCGACGACGGGTCGTCGCCGGAGGGCTGGACGGAGAGCTGGACGGAGGGCTGGACGAATGGCTGGACGGTGTACCTGCACGGCGGGAGGACGCCGACCGGCATCGATGCGGTCGAATGGGCACAAGAGGCCGTGCGTCGAGGCGCCGGTGAGATTCTGCTCACGTCGATGGATCGTGACGGCACTCGCGAGGGATTCGACCTCGACCTGACCCGGGCGATTGTCGATGCCGTCACCGTGCCGGTGATCGCCAGCGGTGGTGTCGGTTCGATCGATCATCTCGTGGAAGGGGTCGTTGTCGGCCGCGCCGACGCCGTGCTCGCCGCCTCGATCTTCCATTTCCGCGAACACACCGTCGCTGAGGCCAAGGCCACCATGGCTGCTGCGGGCATCACCGTTCGTCCCGTCGTCGAATAGCGTCCAGCCGATGAGCACGCCACCAGTGACCACCGAACGACGCGATGGCGTCATGATCATCCACCTCGACGACGGGAAGGCGAATGCGCTGTCGTTCGAGGTCATCGCCGCCGTCAACGACGCGATCGGCGAGGCGGAGGCGGACGAGTCGGTCGGTGCGCTCGTGATCAATGGTCGGCCAGGACGATTCTCGGCCGGATTCGACCTCGGGGTGATGTTCGGCGACGACATGTCGGCGATCATCAACCTGGTCGCCGACGGTGGCGCGCTCGTCCACCGGCTGTACGGATGCCAGGTCCCGGTTGTTGCATCCTGCACCGGTCACGCACTCGCTGCCGGCGCCTTGGTGCTCCTCGGTTGCGATGTACGAATCGGCGCCGACATCGAGGCCAAGGTCGGGTTGAACGAGGTGGCGATCAAGATGGTGCTGCCCGACTGGGCATTCACGATCGCTGGTGAGCGCCTGAGCAAGCGGCACGAGCAGCGAGCGCTCGCCAACGCGCGGATCACCTCGCCGCGCGATGCCGTCGACGTTGGTTACATCGACGAGGTGGTACCCGCCGAGGATGTGCTCGAACGTGCAGTGGCCATCGCCGCGGAGCTGGCGTCGACCCTCGACCCGTCGGCCTACCAGCGCACGATCCGCAAACTGCGCGGTCCGGTACTCGACCTCATGGCCGAGCAGGTCGCGGCCGACCGCGCCGCCGGCCGCAGCCCCCTCTGACCTAACAACAGGGGTCAGACCCCTTTTGTGACGGGTAGGGTCGGCGAGATGGCTACCCCCAACGTGAATCCCAAGATGGAATACCGCCGGCTCGGCAACACCGGCCTCAAGGTGAGCGTGCTGTCGTTCGGCAGCTGGGTCACCTTCGACACCCAGCTCGACACGGGCCTGGCGCTCGAGTGCATGGCTGCGGCAGGGGACGCAGGCTGCAACTTCTTCGACAATGCCGAGGCCTACGCCGGCGGCAAGAGCGAGACCATCATGGGCACGGCGCTGCGGGAGCTCGACTGGCCGCGCTGGTCGTACGTGCTCACCACCAAGGTGTTCTGGGGAATCCACGGCGAGACACCGAACATGCGTAACACGCTCAACCGCAAGTATCTGATGGAGGCGATCGACGGGTCGCTCGAGCGGTTCGGGGTCGACTTCGTCGACGTGCTGTACTGCCATCGCTCCGACCCGGACACCCCGATCGAGGAGACCGTGTGGGCGATGAGCGACATCATCGCCTCCGGCAAGGCGCTGTACTGGGGTACGAGCGAGTGGTCGGCCGATGAGATCCGCGCCGCCATCGACATCGCTGAGCGTCACCACCTGCACAAGCCGGTGACCGAGCAGAGCCAGTACAACTTGTTGGAGCGCAAGCGGGTCGAGCGTGAGTACGCCCGGATCAACACCGAGTTCAACTACGGCAACACCATCTGGAGCCCGCTCGCATCGGGCCTACTGACCGGCAAGTACAAAGACGGGATTCCCGACGACTCGCGTGCGGCGCTCGACGGCTACGCCTGGCTCGCCGGCCGGTTGAGTGATGCCGAGGCGATCGCCCGCGTCGAGAAGCTCCGGCCGATCGCCGACCGTCTCGGCTGCACGATGGCGCAATTGGCGCTTGCCTGGTGCACGAAGAACCCACACGTGTCCACCGTGATCACCGGTGCCTCCAAGGTGAGCCAGGTCGTCTCGAACTTCGAGACGCTCGACGTGATCCCCCTCCTCACCGACGAGGTGAAGGAAGAAATGGAAGCCGCCGTCAAGCCCTGACCCGACCAGATTCGCTCAGGGTCGCCGCCGGTACCCTTGCACCGATGGCTGCCGCCGACGACAAACTCCCGATCAAGATGCTCAACGACCGGGTGCTCGTGCGCATCTCCGACAAGGACGGCGAACGCAAGTCGTCCGGCGGGATCGTCATTCCGGCGACCGCGCAGGTCGCCAAGCGCCTCATCTGGGCAACGGTGGTGGCCCAGGGCCAGAACGTTCGGTCGTGCGAGGTGGGCGACAAGGTGCTGTTCAGTCCGGAGGATCGCTACGAGGTGGAGGTGCAGGGCGAGGATTACGTGATGTTGCGCGAACGCGAGTTGCACGCGGTCGCCGCCGAACGCATCGAGGCGTCCACCGGGCTCTATCTCTGATGATCGCGCCGGGTACGGTCTTGCCGTCAACGAGCAGGAGGATCAGATGGTCAGAGTCAGTGTGATGTACCCGAAGTCCGAAGGCGCCACCTTCGACATGGACTACTACAAGACCAAGCACATGGAGATCGTCGATCGAACGATGAAGCCCACGAAGTGGGAGATCGACTCCGGCATGGATGGCCCGTACATCGCCATCGGTCACCTGTTCTTCGAGTCGGCCGATGCAATGGGTGCAGCACTCGGGGCTGCGGGTCACGCGACCGCCGACATTCCCAACTTCACCAACACCGAAGCAGCGTTCCAGATCTCCGAAGTCGTCTCCTGACGCAACGCATCGGGGTGCGCCACGGGTCGGCCCGTAGGCTGGCCCGATGCCCGAAGGGATCACGATCACCGCCACTGACGAGCAACTCGCCGGCGTGAAGTACGACGACGACGGCCTCGTCGCGGCCATTGCGCAGGACGTCGACAACGGCGATGTTCTGATGTTGGCGTGGATGACCGAGGAGTCGCTGCGCATGACGCTGGCTGAGGGTCGGATGGTCTACTGGTCGCGTAGCCGCCAGGAGCTGTGGCGCAAGGGCGACACGAGCGGCGACCGCCAGTTCGTGCGCGAGGCCTATTTCGACTGCGACGCCGACACCCTGCTCTTCAAGGTCGAGCAGGAGGGTGCGGGCGCATGCCACACCGGAGCTCGTACGTGCTTCTTCCGGGCATTCGGCTGAGGTAGCTGATGAAGATCCAACCTTCTCGCGGCGAGTTCCATGCCTATGCCGCCGAGCACACGATCGTGCCCGTGTGGACCGAACTGCTCGCCGACCTCGAAACGCCGGTCGCCGCGTACGTGAAGCTCGTCGGCGACGGGCCGGGGTTTCTCCTCGAGTCGGTCGAGGGCGCCGAGCGTTGGGCGCGGTTCTCGTTCGTCGGTCGGAACCCGTCGGCGACGCTGGTGCTTCGTGACGGTGTCGTCGAACTCGACGGTCCGCTGCCATCGGGCATCCCGACCGATCGGGGCATGCTCGCCGCACTCGAAGCGATGCTCGCGAGTTACACGAGCCCGTCGTTCCCCGACCTTCCACCGCTGCACGGAGGGATCATGGGATTCCTCGGCTACGACGTGATTCGCGAAGTGGAACACCTGCCCGACACGCCGCCAGACGACCGGGGCTATCCCGACGCGGTGATGTCGGTGATCGGCTCGTTGGCGGCGTTCGACCACTGGCGCCAGCGGGTGTACCTGATCGAGAGTGTGCCGACGCTCGGGCTCGATACTGCCGGGCTCGATGCGGCGTACGACGCCGCTGTCGAGCGGGTGCTCGAGGCCGTCGCCGATCTCGCTGCCCCGCTGGCGTACACCCCCGTCGAGCCGCCATCGGCCGACGATGAACTGCCTGAACTGCACTCGTCGATGCCTGGTGGCCTGTACCAACACGCGGTCGAGGTGGCCAAGGATCACGTGGTCGCCGGTGACATCTTCCAAGTGGTGTTGGCCCAGCGTTTTGACCTCGAACTCGATGCCGATCCGTTCGATGTGTACCGAGTGCTGCGGCAGGTCAATCCGTCGCCGTACATGTACTTCGTGCGCCATCCGGAACTCACGATCGTGGGGTCGTCTCCTGAGCCGATGGTGCAGCTGCTCGGCCGCAAGGTGGTGTCGCGCCCGATCGCCGGCACACGCCGCCGCGGGCGCACCGACGAACACGACCGCCTCATGGCCGCCGAGTTGATCGAGCATCCCAAAGAGCGAGCCGAGCACGTGATGCTCGTTGATCTCGCTCGCAACGATGTTGGTCGTGTCGCCGAGTTCGGGTCGATCAACGTCGACGAGTTGATGACCCTCGAGCGCTACAGCCACGTGATGCACCTCACCTCGCAGGTGTCGGGGCAGTTGCGTGAGGGACTCGGACCGATCGACGTGTTGCGGGCGACCCTTCCCGCCGGCACGGTGTCGGGTGCGCCGAAGGTGCGGGCGATGGAGATCATCGACGAACTCGAACCGGTGAAGCGCGGCCCCTACGCCGGCGTCGTGGGGTATGTCGACTGGTCGGGCAATCTCGATACGGCGATTGCCATCCGCACGATGTTCGTCACGGGTGATGGCCGCACGGCGAGTTTGCAGGCCGGCGCCGGCATCGTCGCCGACTCGATTCCCGACGACGAAGACCTCGAGTGCCGCAACAAGGCCGCCGCGCTCCTCGCTGCGATCCCCGCCGCCCGCCGCATGACCGCCGCCCGCCGCGCCGCCAACACCCAAGCCTGAACCGTCACACGGTGCCGGGTCAAACGTGACGTTTCGGCCGGATCAGAAGATGAGGCCGAGCATGAAGAGCATGCTGAGGCCGGCGAATCCAACGGTGATCGCCGTGGCCAGCGCGATCAGCAGCGGGAACGACGTCACCGACTTGAGGGCGAGCGACAGTGCGACGAACTGCCCGGCGCGCCCCCCAACCGAGTCGCTCATCGCGAAGAACTGGCGCGACATGACCACCGCGCTCTGGTCTTGGACGTCGTCGCTCGACTCGACGGTTTCGATGACGACCCGTTCGGAGCCGGGATCGCTGGAGATGAGCGTCCGAATGTCGCTGACGAGCGCCACGCTGAGGGTGGTGATCGCCCAGAGTCGGAACATCGCGAGCAGCAGGCATCCAATGGCGACAACGGCCCCGATGCCACCGAGCAGGATCCACGCAGTCCGCACGCCGCCGGACAGCGCTGCAAGGCCGAGGAAGAGTCCGCCGACGCAGATCAGCACCACGACCGCCAGCGTTCCGGCGGCAAGTCGGGTGCCGCGGTGGACCAGTGTCAAGAAGCTGTCGACGGCGCGTTGGGCGAGATCTCGTTGCTCCGACATAGGAATGAAAGTGTGCCACGGCAGACTGCACACGTGACTCCTGATCCTGCCGCCATCGACGCCGACGCCCGCGACCATGTGATTGTCGAGGGCCCCGATGCGTTGACGTACCTGCACTCGCAGATCGCCCAGGACATCCGTGATCTGGCGGTCGGCGACTCGTGCTGGACGCTCGCGTTGGAGCCGACCGGCAAGGTCGAGTCGCTCGCGCGCGTGACTCGCGCGAGCGCCGAGGTCTTCGACTTCGACACCGATGCCGGGTTCGGCGAGGCGTTGGCCGCTCGGTTGAGTCGTTTCAAGATCCGGGTGAACGCCGAGATCTCGGTGGTGCCAGCGACTTCGACGGAGCCCTCAGCGGCACACGAGCAGGCTCGTGTGGCTGCCGGGTGGCCACGGATGGGCTTCGAGATCGTGCCGGGCGAGACGATTCCGGCTGTCACGGGCGTCGTTGCGGTTGCCGTGAGCTTCACGAAGGGTTGCTATCCGGGCCAGGAACTGGTGGAACGAATGGATTCACGTGGGGCTGACGCGCCGCGTTCGCTTCGCATCGTCGACGTCGCCGATGGCGCAAGGGTCGGTGACCCACTCCTCGATTCGAGCGGCGCCGAGATCGGGACGATCACGAGCATCTCACCGCTCGGAGGGTTGGCGCTGGCGTCGGTCAAGCGTGGTCACGACCTCGGTCGAGTCCCCGTCCATCTCTCGTAAACCTCCGAAAAATGCCTCCAGCTGCGCGCTCAGCGCGCACGCTGAGGCATTTTTCGGCGATTTTCAGGCGGCGGGGGCGGGGGAGAGGGTGCGGCGGATCGCGACGACGTCGGGATTCTGGCGGATGCCGATCAGCTCGGGTGACCCGTCGATGATCGATGCCAGGCCGGCGGGCGACGTGCCCGCGTCGGCGGCAGTGCGAAGCCAGCCGATCGCGACCGTTTGATCGCCCAACGCAGCAGCGGCGCGGGCGACGGTTGCTGCGGCGAGGGTGTGCGGATGACGCGTGTAGCCCTCGGCCGCGTAGTGGGCGGCGTCCTCGAACCGACCCACGCGCATCAGCTGGTTGGCAAGCACGTATTCGTTCCAGGGGTCGCCGAACGGAAAAGGATCCGGCAGGAGTTCGATCAACGTGGCGACCTCGGCGGTGGGCAGCGTGACGGGTGGCGGCGGCTCGTCAGGCCGGTGATGGCTCAGTGCATTGACCAGGATTCGACGGGCCTTTTGCGGCTTGCCGGCACGCAGCGCGTCGTCGGCGGCATGCCAGGGCGATACCGGATCCTTGGATGAGCCGAGCATCTGGAGCTGGGTGACGAGGATGAACCCGACGACGACGATGAACCCCCGGTACCGCTCGTTGGTGAACGCAACCACACAGAAAGCGAGCGTGAGCCCGAGTGAGATCCACAGCATGATGCGCTGCGCCCGCCCGGGTAGCAGCCGATCGAGCGCAGTCGTCACGATGTGGCCGCCGTCGAGCGGAAGAATCGGCACGAGGTTGAACAACCCGATCACGGGACCTGCCCAGAAGATCGCCCACGTCGCCGGGTTGCCGTCGAGCGATGACGGCGTTGTCACGTCGGCGCCCATCGCAACGAGAATGGCCACGCTCGTGACGATCTGAATGCCGGGTCCGGCGAACGAGATGCCGATGTGTTCGAGCCGCGAGATGGGCCGCGTCGGAACGTACGACGCGTAGCCCGCGAGGAAGTTGAGCGAGATCTCGGCACGTGCACCGGCTTGCCGGGCAGCCACGGCATGGCCGAGCTCGTGCAACAGCGTGAACGCGGCCAGTGCGCCGGCGAGCCAGAGGCCGTAGGCATCGCCGTAGAGCACCACGATGAGCACCATCATCATGACGAATCCGGGTCGCACATGGACGGGAAACCCGAGCAACCGGAACATGGATGTCGAGGCTACGACCGATTGGCCGGGCGGTGACGCCACGAGCTCGCAATCGGTGGGTGGTTGGTCATCTAGACTCGACCATCGTGCCCTACGTTTTTGCCTTCGACCACAAGCATCGCCGCCCTCCAATGGAGTACAAGGACCTGCTGGGTGGAAAGGGTGCGAACCTCGCCGAGATGACGAGTGTGCTGAAGCTCCCTGTGCCGCCGGGGTTCACGATTTCGACTGACGCGTGCCGTGACTACATGCACGGCGGCTGGCCGGACGGACTCGACGAGGAAATCGCCAAGCACGTTTTCAAGCTCGAGAAGGCGATGGGACGCAAGCTCGGCGACCCGTTCGATCCGTTGCTGGTGAGCGTCCGGTCGGGCGCCAAGTTCTCGATGCCGGGAATGATGGACACCGTCCTCAACCTCGGGCTCAACGACCTGAGTGTCGAGGGCCTGGCGCACTCGACCAAGGACGAGCGTTTCGCGTACGACTCGTACCGCCGGTTCATCGCCATGTACGGCCGCATCGTGCTCGACATCGACGGCGAACCGTTCGAGCACGCGCTCGAGGCCGCCAAGACCAAGGCCGGCGTCAAACTCGACAACCTGATCCCTGCCGCCGCATTGAAGGCGCTGTGCCATGACTATCTGGCAATCGTCGAGAAGGAGACCGGATCACCGTTCCCACAGAAGCCGCGCGATCAGCTCGACGGTGCCGTCGAGGCGGTGTTCAAGAGCTGGAACGGGGCCCGTGCAATTGCGTACCGCGTCCGCGAGAAGATCGATCACGAACTCGGTACTGCGGTGAACGTGCAGACGATGGTGTTCGGTAACCGTGACGACAACTCGGGTACCGGTGTCGGGTTCACGCGCAACGCAGCGACCGGCGAGAACAAGCCGTACGGCGACTTCCTGATCAACGCCCAGGGCGAGGACGTGGTGGCGGGTATCCGCAACACCGAGGATCTCGACCACATGAAGAAGCACTTCCCCGTGATCCACGGCGATCTCATGGAGATCTTCCGGCGGCTCGAGCGGCACTACACCGACATGTGTGACACCGAGTTCACCATCGAACAGGGCACGCTCTGGATGCTCCAGACCCGTGTCGGCAAGCGGACGGGTGCTGCTGCGCTGAAGATGGCCGTCGACATGACCAAGGGGATGGGCTCGGGCTCGAACCGCTGGAAGATCAGTCGCGAAGAGGCGCTGATGCGCGTGTCCGCCGACCATCTCGACGCAGTGCTGCATCCGCAGTTCGCGAACAAGGGCAAGGTCCTGGCCAAGGGTCTCGGGGCATCGCCGGGCGCTGCGGTCGGGTCCGTGTACTTCACCGCTGACGAAGCGGCTGCCGCGAAGGAACGGGGCGAACAGGTCATCCTGGTACGCAACGAGACCAGCCCGGACGACATCCACGGCATGATGGCGTCGCAGGGCATTCTCACCGCTCGCGGTGGGCTCGTCAGCCACGCCGCCGTCGTGGCGCGCGGGTGGGGAACGCCGGCCATCGTCGGCGCCGAAGAGGTCAAGATCAAGGGCAAGCAGTTCACGGTCCGCGACACCGTGGTGAACGAGGGCGATGTCATCTCGCTCGACGGCACCACCGGTGAGGTTGTGCTGGGTGCGATGGAACTGCGCGCGGCCGAGCCGCCGCCCGAGTTCGAGACGATCCTGAAGTGGGCCGACGTGATCCGCAAGGGCAAGCTCGGAGTGCGAGCCAACGCCGACACCGGGGAGGATGCGACGAACGCCCGTGAACTTGGAGCGGAGGGCATCGGCCTGTGCCGTACCGAGCACATGTTCCTGGCGCCTGATCGGCTCCCCGTGGTGCGCGAGATGATCCTCGCGTCGACGCCGGCACAGGAGGAAGCAGCGCTCGAGAAGCTCCGCGCCGTGCAGGAAGCCGACTTCATGGAGATCCTCGACGCGATGGACGGTCTACCTGTCACGGTCCGCCTGCTCGACCCGCCGCTCCACGAGTTCCTCCCTTCGGTTGAGGAGCTCCGGATCAAGGAGGCGACGAAGGGTCTCTCCAAGAAGGAGAAGGACATGCTCGCCGCCGCTGAAGCGTGGGCCGAGCACAACCCGATGATCGGCACCCGCGGTGTTCGCCTCGGCGTCATCAAGCCGGGCCTCTACGCGATGCAGGCCCGGGCGTTGCTGTCGGCTGCGGCCAAGCTCCGTGAGTTGGGCAAGAACCCGATCGTCGAGATCATGATTCCGCTCACTGTCACTCGCGAGGAGATGGCGCTCGCTCGGAGCTGGGTGCAGACCGAGGTCGACGCCGCGGTCGCTGGAATGAAGAAGAAGCCGAACATCACGATCGGCACGATGATCGAGACGCCGCGCGCGGCGCTGCGTGCCGATGAGATCGCCGAGGTGTCCGACTTCTTCAGCTTCGGCACCAACGACCTGACGCAGCTGACGTTCGGGTTCAGCCGCGACGACGTCGAGAGCAGGATGATGCCGCAGTACCTCGAGCAGGGCCTGCTGAAGGCGAACCCGTTCGACACGATCGACCAGACCGGCGTGGGCGACCTCGTGCGGATCGGCGCCGAACGGGGC
>DASQFE010000235.1:0-3223 GCA_035633295.1 Ilumatobacteraceae bacterium
GGCCATGTGGCACCTCGTCGTCGATCACGAGACCGTCGGCCCGGTGTTCTCCGAGATGCGCACCCGCCACGACGGCCCCGTGGTCATCAGCCAGGACCTCACCGTGTTTAACGTCACCAAAGAGTCCGTCGTCGCTCGCCAGGCGATCATCGATCCGTTCCGCTGGCCGGTCGTCGGTGCATCGAACACGCAGGGCCCGCCGATGTCAGCGCCGCTCCCGCCGCCGCAATGGTGGTCTACCGCCCTGATCACCGACTGACGCCGAGAATCCGGTCGTTCACGGACACGGCCGAACGGTCACCGGTCGCACCAGAGAGCACGACCTTCATAGTCGACTCGCCAGCCTGAGCGAAACGACCGCCAGGCAAATGGCCAGGCCGAACGAAGAGGTCCGAACGTCTCCAGGCTCGTCGACCATGCCACGCCGACGCGAGCGATACTCCCGGGCTGCCAACGATCATCCACCACACGGCTTCCGGCGAGGTCGGTCGCCTTCTGACGCCTACGCCCACCGCATGATCACTCTGATGACGGACGTCGTGACCCGTCGCTGACCGTGTCCGGTTGAGGACCGTCAGATGAGACGTGCACGGGCGACCGCTCGGGGTCCGACCCGAGCACTCCGAACCGTCCGCACGCCATCCCGCTATCGGACACTCCCGGTGCCGGAGATCGGCGGGCGAACTGGTCAATCGATCGATCCGCGCTCGACGATCCACCGGGTTGGTTGTCCGGTGACGGCTGCGATGTGGTCGAAGTCTGCGTCATAGTGCAGGACCGTGAGCGAGGTGGCCTCGGCGACTGCGGCGATGAGGAGATCGGGGACCTTGCGTCCCTTGAGTCCGTCGGCGGCGAGGTTGCGTTGGACCTGTTGCGCCCGATCGAAGTGATGTGCTTCGACATCGATTCGCCGGAATGCTCCGAGTGCTACGGCGAGGCGATCCCATTCGTCCGCGTTGCGCGCCGAGAAGCCGATCTCGAGGTCGGTCATGGACGTGCGTGCGAGTCCGGCTGCGTCGAGTTCTTCGATTCGCTGGCGAATAGATGGGGCGCGGAGTCTGCTCAGAATGCTCGTGTCGAGTAGGAACATCAGCGCCAGGCCGCGGAACGGTCGTCGAGATCTGCGTCGCCGAGCACGGAGAGCGCGCTTGCCAGCTTGGCGCTGCGTTGGCGAGCGGCGCTGCGCAGCGCCTCGTTGACGGTGTCTTTGATGGTGCGGGTTCCGAGTTGCGCGCGTGCAGCGTCGAGCGCTTCGTCATCGACGTCGATCAGTCGTTTGGTCATGCCGTGAGTATATACCGAGTTCTTGTCGAGATATACGGCATCCTGAAGCGCTTTGGGTGCCGCGCTTTCTCAATAGCACGTTCGACTCACGATTCTGTCCGGTTGAGGACCCCGTCTGAGACGGAAGCATCAAGCACCAACTCGAGGAAGCAACGATCACGGGATCGTTCGTGTGGCGTCCCCCCTATCGGACACCTACCGATCGCTCGATCATGGCGAATATGCCCGTGAAAGTGCGGCGTCACGCTTGGGCCGTTCCCGAGTGGCGTCCCGAGCTGGAACTTTGGGATTCTGCGTCACGAAGTGTGGGGTTGGGACTATCGGTGGTCGAGCACGGTCACGCCCGGCAGATCGGTGAAAGCTGTGAGATCGCTGGTTACGACGGTGCGCTTCGATGCGCGTGCAGTCGCAGCAATGATGAGGTCGTGCGCACCGCGTGGGCGACCGGCCTGACGCACGGCGACGAGCATGTCGGCGTGCTCGGCGGCGACTGATCGGTCGTAGGAGAGAATCGGGATGACCTCGCATACGTCATCGACGAACCGTTGACGTTGTTGGCGACGTCGCCCGGTCGCCAGGCGGACGCCGACCTGGAGCTCGGCCACGGTGATGGCTGCGATTGCGACGTCGTCGGCGTCGTCGATTGCCTGGTCGAGTTGGGCGTCGGACCGTTCGGCGTCGATGAGGAATGTGGTGTCGAGCAGCAGCAGGGTCATGGGCGCTCATCGAGTTCGACGAGCGCGCGGACCTCATCGAGTGACGGCGCCCAATCCGCGTCGGGGCCGTTCCGTCGCAGTAGGTCCTTCGTCTCGGATCCCCGACCCCGAGACACGGGCTCGATCTGTGCAACGGCGCGACCGTGCCGGATGATCGTGTAGCGCTCGCCGTCATGTTCGACTGAATCGAGCAGGTCCGCGAACCTTCGAGCAGCGTCCGTCGCTGTCACCTCCGACATGGCATCAGATTATCTGATTCACGGCAGCCCAGCAAGGAGGACGCCACTTCGGCACGCCGAAGTGGGGCGACGGCCCGTGAAAGTGCGGCGCCACGGTGGGGCCGTTCTGCAGCGCCGGATCGGTCGGATGCACGTGATTCTGCGTGGGAGGGCTCACCCAGTGGGCGGCCCCGATTCTCCGACGTTTGAGGGCCCGCGCCTCACCCTCACCCGAAGCCTCAAACAGGACCACCGAGACCCGACGTGCCAGCCGGGGGGTTCGCCCGCGTCGGCTTATCGCGATACTCCCGTACGTCGTAGGCGGGGACGCTACGCCTGCGATAACTCCTCCAGAGAACGGCGGCGAAACCGACTGCCGCCACCATCACAATAAGCACAAGGATGACATCCATCCCTTTGGACCGTCCGCCTCTCGATTCTTGAGCGCAAGGCACGATTTCCATGCGCCGCCGTGGGGCCGCATTGCGCGGGACGGCCAACACGAAACGGGGCCGCACAGTTCGTTCACTCCGCACGGTGCGCTGACCGAACCACTTCCTGCGAAGTAGCGCGGGTCCGGCGACTCGGGACCCCACGCATAATCACCTTCCGAACTTGTCCGGTTGAGGACCGTCAGTTGAGACGGCTTGGCCGAGTTCGATCACCGACGTTCGGAGTTGTCTGAACCGTCCGTTCGAGATCCCCATATCGGACAGCCTCGGAGAGCAGAGGCCGACGGCATACACCACGACACTGAGCCGCGTGCGAGCGTCGCCGTTCGAGTGGAGGGCGAGCGCGATCACTGCCGGCGCTGCGATACATCGTCGGGGGACCAACGGCTCTGGTCGAGGCGGGAATCGCTCGCTACGGTCTGGGGCAGTAGCGATGTGGAGGTCGACAGATGCATGGTCCGTTGCAAGTGCTCGCGGTGGGTTTCGGTCTCGGCGCCGACTTCGAAGGCAGGGTCCTGGCCGAAGTCGATCGACTCCAAGGTCGAGGAGTGTT
>DASQFE010000236.1:0-3309 GCA_035633295.1 Ilumatobacteraceae bacterium
GCCGTCGAGGTAGGGCGACAGGGCATCCTCGCTGGCGTGGCCGCCGGGCCCATGGCCGCAGTCGTGGCCGAGAGCCATGGCCTCGACGAGCGGCACGTTCAGGCTGAGCGCATCGCCGACCGAGCGGGCGACCTGAGCTACCTCGAGTGCGTGGGTCATGCGGGTGCGCTGGTGATCATCTGGGAACACGAAGACCTGCGTCTTGCCGGCGAGACGTCGGAACGACGAGTCGTGCAGGATGCGGTCGCGGTCGCGTTCGAAGCACGTGCGGAAGGGGTCGGGAGACTCTTCGACGCCACGATTGCCTGCGCCCGTTGCGCGGGTTGCGTTGGTGGCGAGCAGTTGCGACTCGGCTTCCTCGCGGGTTTCGCGCGTCCGCACCACTGCCTCGCCGACGGTTGCGGTCGAGTTCGCGTGCGCAACGACGATGTCGTCGGCTCCATGGCCGGTCATCGTGGCCGCCCACCGATCGGCGCGATCGGCAGCCGAGTCGGGGAACGGAAGACCAGCCATAGCGCAACGATACGAGATGCCATTGGATCGATGGCGTTAGCCTCGGGGAAATGTCGCAGTTCGTCGACGAGTGCCAACTGAACGTTCGGGGAGGTGACGGCGGCGCGGGCTGCGTCAGTTTCCGGCGGGAAGGCCCCGAGTCGATGGGTGGGCCGAACGGCGGCGACGGTGGCAATGGTGGCAACATCTGGCTGGTCGCCGACCACAACGTGTCGTCGCTGCTCGCCTTTCGCGATCACCCGCACCGGCGTGCCGGCGACGGCGTGCACGGCAAGGGCAAGGATCTCCACGGCCGACGCGGCGAGTCGATGGAGATCACCGTGCCGATGGGCACCGTGGTGTTCGACATGTACACCGGCGACATGCTCGCCGAGTTGGTCAACCACGGCGATCGGTGGCTCGCGGCCGCTGGGGGTCGAGGTGGTCGGGGCAACGCCAAGTTCCTGTCCAACAAGCGGCGTGCGCCGAGCTTCGCCGAACAGGGCGAGCACGGCGAGGAGCGTTGGCTCAAGCTGGAACTTCGCCTGATCGCCGATGTTGCACTCGTCGGGTTCCCGAATGCGGGCAAGTCGACGTTCATCAGCGTGATCTCGGCGGCCAAGCCGAAGATCGCCAACTATCCGTTCACGACGCTCGAGCCCAATCTCGGTGTGGTGCGGGTCGACGACGAGACCGACTTCGTGGTGGCCGACATCCCTGGCCTCATCGAGGGCGCCAGCGATGGCAGGGGGCTCGGTCATCAGTTCCTTCGCCACGTCGAGCGCGCCAGGGTGCTGTGTCTCCTCCTCGACCTCGCCTCGATGGATGGCGTCAGCCCGCAGGAACAGGAACGGATCCTCCTGCACGAGCTCGGCGCCTACCAACCCGAGCTCCTCGAGCGTCCCCGCGTCACTGTGGGAACCAAGGCCGACAGCGTTCAACCCGACGAACTCGCCGCGCTGGGCTGGGACGGGCTGATCATGTCGTCGGTGACCCGCCAGGGCGTTTCCGAGGTGGTCGGCCAGCTCGCTCAGCAGGTGCACGACATCCGTCAATCGATTCAGTGGGCCGAGGGCGTGGTCGTCCTGCGTCCCGAGGTGAGTGGCGCCGCGGTTGAACGAGTCACCGACGGCGAGTTCCGACTTCTCGGTCGCGACGTCGAGCGTGTGGTGGCCTTGAACGACGTGACCACTCCCGAGGCGCTGTCGTACATCGACTACCGGCTCGAGCGCCTCGGCGTGCCCAAGATGCTCGCCAAGGCAGGTGCGCGTGAGGGCGACGTCATCTGGATCGGCGAGTTCAGCTTCGCGTATTCGCCGGACCTGTAGGCGAACGAATTCCATGAGAGTCGTTGCGAAGATCGGCACGGCATCGATCACCGACACTGGGGGAGCGATCGACGTCGTCGCCATGGCCAAGCTCGCCGACGAGGTCGCCGGCTTGCGGGCTGGTGGCCACGAAGTGATCGTGGTGTCATCAGGGGCCGTCGCTGCAGGTGTGGCGGCGCTCGGCCTGGCGGCCCGTCCCACCGACATGACAACGCTCCAGGCGATCTCGGCTGCCGGGCAGAGCCGCCTGGTGGAGGCCTACAACCAGCAGTTCGCCCGCCACGGGCTGGTCGGCGCGCAGGTGCTCCTCGACCCGCACGATTTCGTCGACCGGACGCAGTACCTGCACGCCCGCCGCACGATCGAACGGTTGCTCGAACTCGGCTGCGTGCCGGTGGTCAACGAGAACGACGCGATCGCCAACGACGAGTTGCGCTACGGCGACAACGATCGCCTTGCGGCACTGGTGGCCAACAGTGTCAGCGCGGATGTGCTCGTGCTGCTCACCGACATGGACGGCGTGTACACCGCCGACCCGCGCCGCGACCCCTCGGCGACACTGATCCCGCTGGTTCGCCGGGGTGACCCGCTGTTCGCGGTCAGTGTCGATGCGGGCGGGAGTGGCCGCGGAAGTGGCGGAATGGCGTCGAAGTTGACCGCCGCGCGGATGGCGTCATGGTCGGGCCTACGCAGCGTGATCGCTCGGGCATCGCGTCCCGATGTGCTGGCCGGGGCAGTGTCGGCCGAACTCGTCGGTACGACGTTCGAGGCGCACGATCGCACGTTGTCGGCACGCAAGCTGTGGATCGCGTTCGCCGCCGAGGTGATGGGAACCGTCCACGTCGATGCGGGTGCTGAACGGGCGTTGACCGACCGGCCCAACAGCCTCCTGCCCGCTGGCATCGTGGCGGCGGACGGCAATTTCGTCGAGGGCGACACGGTTGACATCGCCGGGCCGTCGGGCCGGGCCTTCGCACGCGGACTGGTGGCCGTGGATGCCGATGTCGTGCGCCGCGTGCTCGGGCACCGCACCGGTGACCTCCCCTCCGGCGTCAACCACGAAGTCGTCCACCGCGACGATCTCGTGGTCCTCCCCTCCTGAGCGACGGCAACATCGGGTTTGCGTTGCAGTTCGGTTGGGACGGGCCAACCGAACTGTCACGCAAACCGGGATTTGGGGCGGAGGCGGCGGCGGATGGGTTCGAGTTCGGGGATGCCGAGGGCGAACAGCACACCGAGGTAGACGCCGATGCCGACGATGGCGCCGACGACCAGGCGAACAACGGCATCGACGCCGGCGTTGCCGCCCATCTGATTGGTCACCAACCACACCGCTTCGGCCATCAGTAGCGCGGCCAGCAGCATCGGGCCGATGCCGGCAAGGATCGAGCGCACGCTGAATCCGGGCACCTTGTAACTGAGGACTTGCATCGCCCACAGCGACGAGATCATGTACGCCAGCGCGAACGCCAGCCCGAGCCCGAGCACG
>DASQFE010000237.1:0-5276 GCA_035633295.1 Ilumatobacteraceae bacterium
GTAGCTCAGGTCGCCCGCTCGGTCGGCGATGCGCTCAGCCTGAACGTGCCGCTCGTCGAGGCCATGGCTCTCGGCCACGACTGCGGCCATGGGCCCGGCGGCCACGCCAGCGAGGATGCCCTGTCGCCCTACCTCGACGGCGGATTCGACCACGCGCCGTGGGGTGCTGACGTCACCTTGCGGCCGCTCAATCTGTGCTCGGAAACGCTCGATGGCATCCGCAACCACTCGTGGAGCCTGCCCGCACCGCAGACCCCTGAGGGCGAGGTCGTGTCGTGGGCCGATCGAATCGCCTACGTCTGTCACGATTTCGAGGATGCGGTCGCAGCCGGCATCGTCACCGCCGACATGCTGCCGCCGATTGTCGCCGAGCAGTGCGGACGTGACCGATCCCGTCAGCTCGGCACGTTCGTGCGGGCGATGGTCGAGACGACGACCGCGACCGGCCGGATCGGGATGTCACCCGGGGTCGCCGACGCCCTGACAGCGTTCCGCCGGTTCAACTACGAACGCATCTACCTCCGCCCGGCCAGCCAGCAGCAGGCGGGAGCCGTTGTTTCGCTCCTGCGCGCGCTCGTCGAGCACTACGCCGACCGGCCCCATGCCATCCCCGCGCAAACCGTGTCCGCCGCACTCGGCGAGCAGGCGAACGGGCATCTCGACGCCGGAAGCACCGATGCCCTGCGCGCCGCGGTCGCCTACGTCGCGGGGATGACCGACCGATTCGCCTGCCAGGAAGGGCTCGCACATCTGTCGTGGGATCCCACCAAGCTGCCCCAGGGGATCGGTGTCAGTGCGTTCCGAGGTACATCGCCCTGATTCCGAGGCCCATGATGAACAGGCTGCCGATGCCGTACAACAGATACACCTTGTCGTTCACGAACGGGCTCCCCCGGTAGCTGTAGAGGATGCCGACGGCGACGATCGTGCTGAAGCCGTAGAGGGCATGGAACTGGTCGAGTTCGATGTCGTATCGATTGACGATCAGCACACCGACGATCGCGATGACGAATGCTGAGAGTTGCGCCAGACCAGTTGCCCACCACAGGGGACGAACCCGAAGTAGCGGCACATACTGAGCTGTGATCGCCCAGATGCCCACCGCGGCATTGGACAGCACCAGGAACCAGGCAAGCGCGCGATGCAGGTCGTACAGGTCGGTCAACGGTCGAACGCGATCTCGCTCCGGCTAGATGCCGCAGTCGTCGCCGCCGATGATCGCTGTGACCGTGGCATCGTCGTCGACACCCGTGAGGAACCCACCCAGACTGTCGTTGACCGCGAAGACGGGCGGAGTGAAATCATCCTCGGGGAAGATCTGCACTGCCGGATAGCCCGCCGTGACGTCGACGACCCGTGACCCGATCATCACGCCGCGACTCGTCGCCAGTCCGACCGGGGACGCCCCGATCTCGGCCTGGTCGCCGTAGGTGTACCCGAAGAAGTGACGACGACCCTGCACCACGGACGACACATCACCGAACAGCAACGTCAAGACGCCCCACGACACTCGCCTCAGTTCGGTTCCCGAACAGATCCCGATGGTCAACGGATCGACCCAGTCGGTGTCGTTGGTGGGCTCGCCGAGGTAGGAGTTGAGATAGGAGATCACGCCGTCGGGTTCAGCGCCGAAACCAGCGGTTCCGATGCCGTCGCCGCTGAGAACCAACGCAAGCACTGCCGGATCGACCACCGTGGTCGAGGATTGGACGATCGTCGAGGTGGTCGACGTGCTCGACGTCGTGGTCGACGTCGTGGTCGACGTGGTCGACGTGGTGGACGTGGTGGCGGGCGGCGTGGTGGTGGGCAGCAGCGTGAACTCGGTCGTGGATTCACTCGCCGACTCGTCGGACCCACCGCATGCGGTGACCGCCAGCCCCAACACTGCCAATCCAGCTACCATTCGCCGATTCATGCTAGCCATCATGGTCCAGTGTTGCCGACGAGATGGGGATCTTGCGGTCAGGTCGGCTCGAAAATCCAACCTCGCCTGACGGGCGGCTGGGCATCGTGTTCGATGAACCACTCCGTACCGAAGGCCAGAGCGAACACCTCGTCGGGCATGTCGAAGAAGAACGATGTGTCGGAGATCTGGCTGCGATGGCACCGAATCCCTTCGCGCTTGGCCGCGAGGTGTTCGGACACGTCGACGGCCAGCGTGAGTTCGGCCTCGGGCATTCCCATCGGGTTGCCGTCGTCGGCGGGACCGTGCGGATCGAACTCGTCGCCTTCGGCGACTTCGGGCGCCTCCGCTCCAGCGTCGCGCTGTGCCTGGATCATCTGAGCGAAGGCATCGCGATTCATCGTCGCCTCGAGCACCCGCACGGACGGCACGAGGCGGCCGGCGGCCGACCCGACGCGGTGAACGGCGATGTGATCGGGATGACCGTAATTGCCATGCCAGTCGTAAATCGTCAGGACGTCGGCGGACTCCTCGCGCAGTACTGCTGCCAGCCGTTCGGCGGCCTCGTCGATATCGGCACGGAGGAAACTCGCCGGATCATCGTTCTGCTCCCACCCGGTCATCCCCGAGTCGGTGTAACCGAGCCACACGATCCGGCCCACACCGAGTACCGCCGCCGACGCTTCGGTCTCGATGCGGCGGCGATCGACGAGCGTCTCACCGGGTGCGAGATCGTCGGGCACCTCACCGTGATCACCGTTCGTCGCCACCACCAGGACCACCCGGTGCCCCTCGGCTGCGGCGCGCGCGATCGTGCCGCCGGTGCTGATGACCTCATCGTCGGGATGGGCGTGGAAACAGACGAGCGTTGCCATGCTCAACCAGCCGCCCGCTCGGCCTGTTTCACTGCTCCCGACGCTTCCCACGACTCGATGAGGTCGACGCCGACACCCCACTCGCTGAGCACCTCACGGGTGTGGGCACCGGCGAATGCGGGTGGCATCGACACCTCTGCCACGGTGCGGCTGAACCGCGGGGCCGGAGCGGGCTGGGTGGTTCCGGCGACGTCGATGAACGTGTTGCGCTCCACATTGTGAGGGTGTTGGGCGGCCTCGCTCATGGTGAGCACCGGGGCGAAACACACATCGGTCGCTTCCATGATCTCGCACCACTCAGCTCGCGACTTCTCGGCGAACACCTCGGTCAGCCGCGCCTTCAACGCCGGCCACTCGGCCTTGTCCATCTGGCGGGCGAACTGCTCGTCGCCCTCCAGGCCGGTGAGGCGAAGCAACTCGGCATAGAACTGTGGCTCGATCGATCCGAGTGAGATGTAGTTGCCATCGCTACAGCGGTACACGTCGTAGAAGTGCGCTCCGGTATCGAGCAGGTTCGTGCCGCGAGCATTCTCATCGTGCATGCCGATCAAACGGAATGACCAGAACATCGACATGAGGACCGCAGCGCCGTCGACCATGGCCGTGTCGACGACTTGACCCGCTCCACTGCGCTGCGCTTCCAGGAGCGCGCACACCACGCCGTAGGCGAGGAACATGCCGCCACCGCCGAAGTCGCCGACCATGTTGAGCGGCGGCACCGGTGCCTCGCCGACGCGACCGAAGTGCGCGAGGGCCCCGGCGAGCGCAATGTAGTTGATGTCGTGGCCTGCGGCCTGGGCGTACGGACCCTCCTGTCCCCAGCCGGTCATGCGCCCGAACACGAGCTTCGGGTTACGGGCGAGACACTCGTCGGGGCCGACGCCGAGGCGTTCCATCACACCTGGTCGGAACCCTTCGATGAGCGCGTCGGCCGACGCGACCAGCGTGAGCAACGCCTCGACTCCGTCGGGATGCTTGAGATCGATCGCCACGTTGCGGCGGCCGCGCAGCAACACGTCGTAGTGCGCACCCTCGGGAAGCGGTCCGCGGACTGCGCCCGCGCGTTCGATACGAACGACCTCCGCTCCCATGTCGGCGAGCAGCATCGCCGCGAACGGCCCCGGGCCGATGCCGGCGATTTCGATGATGCGGTATCCGGTCAGTGGTCCAGCCATGTGGGTTCTCCTTGATGGTCGAGAGGTGCGTCAGCGTGCCGACGCCAGCGTCGCGCGTACATGTCCGCCGATGGCCTCGGCGAGCACGGGCCACAGTGGCCGGGGCATGTCGTGGCCCATGTCCGACACGAACAGATAGCGCGAGCCCGCCACCAGCTCGGCGGTTCGTTCGCCGCCCTGCGGAGTGATCAGCGTGTCGTCACGTCCGTGGATCACGAGCATCGGCACGTCGAGCTCAGCGAGGCCGGCGCTGCGATCGCCGGTGGCGTAGATCGCAGCGAGCTGGCGGGTCGCGCCCTCGGGGTAGAAGCACCGGTCGTACTGCTGCGCGGCGATGGTCTGCATCCACTCGGGGTCGTAGTACTTCTTCGACATCCAAACTGCGGCATTCAACGATGCTGCGATGTAGTCGTCGCGGTCCGGTGGCGGCGGAGCGAGAAGCGCAGTACGAGCTTCGGGGGTCGGCGATCCGACACGAGGGTCACCCGTACTGCTCATCACCGAGATGACGCTGGCGATCCGGGTCGGGTGCTCGATCGCCATGGTCTGCACGATCATTCCACCCATCGAGTTGCCGACGATGTGGGCGCGCTCGACACCGAGGTGGTCGAGCAGACCAATGCCGTCGGCGGCCATGTCGGACAGCGTGTACGGAACGGCCGGCAGTGGCTCGCCGGCGAGCACGGCAGCGAGCACGGCACCGGGTGACACCGCCTCGCCGTCGAGCTTGGTCGAGAGGCCGACGTCACGGTTGTCGAACTGCACCACGAACAGGCCCTCGGCCACGATCAGGTCGATGTAGCCCTGCGGCCACGAGATCATCTGCGACGTGTACCCGTTCACCACCAGCAACACCGGGTTGGACGAGTCTCCCGTGGTTCGGTACTCCAGCTCGATTCCCGAGGGCAACAGCGCACGTGGCATGTCGGCGAGTGTTGCAGAACCTGCCGACGAATCTCGATACCGTGCGTGACGTGGTCGAGGTACACCGAGTTCATGCTCCGGGCCGGGTGAACCTGATCGGCGATCACACCGACTACACCGGCGGCCTGGTCTTTCCCATGGCCATCGATCGTGGAACCACGATCGACTACACACCGGGCACGACGCACATCCGGCTGACCTCGGCCGATGAACCTGGCGCCGTCGAGATTGCGCTACCTGTCGACGTCGACCCCGCCGAAATCCTCCCCCAGTGGGGTTCGTACGTCGCTGCCATGGCACGTGAGCTCGGATCCAGCCGTGGGCTGACCGGCGAGATCGCCTCCGACATTCCCTCAGGTGCCGGGCTGTCGTCGAGTGCAGCGCTGGAGTGTGCGATCG
>DASQFE010000238.1:0-4420 GCA_035633295.1 Ilumatobacteraceae bacterium
ACCTACCTCGATGCGCGGGCGGAGCGCATCGACCGTGAGGTGCAGGAGGAGTCGACCCGCAAGATCCTGGCCCGCAAGGAGCTTGCATGGCTGCGTCGCGGCGCCCCGGCCCGTTCGACCAAGCCGAAGGCCCGGTTGCGCACGGCCAATGAGATCGTCTCGGGCGGTCCGGCGCCGGTCGGTGTGCGGGGGAGTGACTTGCAGCTCGGCGGAGGCACCGCCCGGCTCGGCAATCAGGTCGTCGAACTGGAAGATGTTGTGCAGCGCTTCGAACTGTTACATCCTGGGTCAGACCCCGGATGTAACACCGAGGAGCTGACGGTCTTCGAGCACGTCGACCTGTTGATCGAGCCCGGCGCTCGTCTGGCGGTTGTCGGCCCCAACGGCTCGGGCAAGTCGACGTTGCTCGACATCATCGCCGGGCGCGCCGAACCGGTGGCCGGAACTGTGAAGCGGGGCAAGACGGTCGTCGTGGGGTTCGCCGATCAGCATTCGTCCGACCTCGATCAGAACGCCGTCGTGCGCGAACTCGTGGCCGGGCCCCACCGAGAACCCGACCATCGTGACCGTGCGCTGCTCGAGCGGTTCTGGTTCGACTCCACGGCCCAGTACGCGCCGGTGAGGATGCTGTCGGGTGGCGAGCGGCGACGATTGCAGCTCGTGATGGTGCTGGCGACCGAACCCAACCTGCTGATCCTCGACGAGCCGACCAACGACCTCGACCTCGACACCCTGCGCTCGCTCGAAGCGTTCCTCGACGATTGGCCTGGCGCACTCGTCGTTGCCAGTCACGACCGGGCGTTCCTCGACCGTGTCGCCGACCATGTGCTCGCGATCGATCCCGGCGGCTCGGTCCGCCGGGTGCCCGGCGGCGTGTCCGGCTGGCTGGCCGAACGATCGGGTGGTGCTGCACCGAGGTCAGCCGCTCCGAAGCCGGCACCGAAGGCGGTTGCGGCCGCCGTACCCAAGGCATCATCGGGGCCCAGCCAGTACACCGTCGGGCGTCAGCTCCGCGAGACCGAGCAGGCAATGGTCAAGGCGCAGAAGCGGGTCGATCAGCTCGCCGAGCGGTTGGCGACGATCGATCACTCGGCGGTCGACCACACCGAGTTCACCGCCGTCGGCACCGAACTGGCGGCGGCCCAGGCCGAACTCGACCAACTCGAGTCACGCTGGCTCGAACTCGCCGAACTCCAGAACACCTGACGTTCGGACCCCGCGGGTCAGAGTTGGGGGGCGATGGAGTACGTAGCGCCGCCACCCATACGGAGGAACTCGTCGCTCCACGAGGTGCCGTACACGTCCTGCACCTCCTGGCCCATGTCGGAATCCTTGCCCTCCGGCGTCGATTCCAGCGTCCAGGCCTGACGCTTGTATGTCCAGTTCTCGGGGAAGAGGGCATGCGCCTCCTTCCACCAGGCGATAGCGGCGTCGTGATCGCCGGCGGAGTGCGCGTGGTGGCCGAGTTCGAAGCACGCCGCCGCCCGGCTGTGGTCGGCCGAGCGGGGTTGCGATCGCTCGATGACCTCCTCTGGTGACAACGCGTATGGGCTGTCGGCCCCGCGAGTCGCCCAGTCGACGATTGCCGCCCGATAGGCCCCGGCGTACTCCGGCATCTTCTTGAACTCGCCCAGGACGAGCCGGATCTTCTCCGGCAGGTCGTCGGAGATCTCCATCGATCGCAGCGGGCTCTCCTGGATCGACGCGCCTTCGGCGGGCCGCACGAGCGTGCCGGATTCATCGATCCAGACCGCCATCGGCACGTTGCTGATGCCGAACAGTTCGTCGACCCGGTGGTCGGCATCGATCAGCGACGGATGCGTCGGCGCGGCGACGTCGATCCAGCGCTTGGCCTTCTCGGCTTCGAAGTCGAGGGCAACTGTGACGACGCTCAGGCCGAGCGGTGCGAGCTCTTCGTGGAGTGCCTGCCACACGGGCAGGTCGTTACGACAGCCTCACCACGACGCCCAGGCGACCAGCAATACCTTGCGGCCGTGCATCGCCGAGAGCTTGAACGGGTTGCCGTCGGCGTCGGGGAGTTCGAGCTCCGGTGCCACCGCGGTGGTCAGTGCCCGACTTCCGCTTTCGGGCCCGAGCGCCCACACGTTGTGGTGGGAGTCGTGCACGAGTGCCATGCCGAGCCGCGCAGCGACGGCGTCGACGTCGATCGACCCGTCGGTCACAGCTCCTGGCGCGGGAACGCACACTGCGCCTTTGCACATGCCCTCTGGTTTGGCTGCCCAGCCGGTCGCCGCTTCGAAGTCGACGGCGGTCATGGTGAGGTCGGTCAGCAGCATCTGCGGATTGTTCCACCTCGACGTGCGCGGTGGCGAAGGGGGCTGACGCTGGACCACGACGGGTTGTACGATCGCCGGATGCTCGAGCCGGTCCACCGTGGCCTGACCGCCGACATGTTCGTGGTGCGGGGTAGCGAGTTCCTCACGCTCACCCGAGGCTCGGGTAGTCGCGGAGAGGGCCTCGAGTACCTGCCCGGCGGCGGCGTGGATCGTGGTGAGGACCCCGAGGTAGCCGCCATTCGCGAGACGTTCGAGGAGTCAGGACTCGTCGTGCGCGACGTGACGCTCCTACGGGTCTGGACGTATGCGACACCCGAAGGCTGGGACACGGTTCATGCCACATATGTCGGCCATTCCGACAGTGGTGGCCCGGAGCTGTCCGATGAACACACGGCGTTCCAGTGGACGACTCCGCAGCGCTACATCGACCGGTGGTGTTCGCCAGCGATGGAGGAAGCCGTCCCTGCCTTCGCCTCGTGGTTCAGTGCCTGTCGTCGAAATTGTGAGCTCCTGCTCGAGTTCATGTCCGACTGATCGATCTCCCGTGACCCGTGGCGGCTCCTCGACGATCTCAGCGGAATACGTCGCACCCCCTGCAATGCACCCCCTGCAACGGATTCCGCCGAGAAATGCAGCTGTCAGGAATCTGATCGTCGAGGTCGGGCGCAGAGTGGGAACATGGGCTGGTGGGATCGCTCTTGATCGTCTCGGGTCCGCCCGGCGCAGGCAAGTCGACGGTCGCCCGGTTGATTGTCGATCATTTCGAGCGGAGTGTCCTCGTCGAAGGCGACGCGTTCTTCGGATTCCTCGCCAGCGGCGCGATCAAGCCCTGGCTACCCGAGTCGCACCAGCAGAACGAGGTCGTCACGGACGTCGCGGCGCGGGCGTCCGGCGCCTTCGTGAGCGGCGGCTACGACACGGTGTACGACGGTGTCGTCGGCCCGTGGTTCCTCGCCGCTTTCGCCAGCAGTACCGGCCTCGATCGACTCGACTACGCAGTCATCCTCCCGTCGCTTGACGCGTGCCTCGAGCGTGTGCGTAGCCGCGTCGCTCACGGCTTCGGTGATCCAGAAGCGACGGCATCGATGCACCAACAGTTCGCCGCCAGCGACATCGACCACCGCCACGTGATCGCCGACGACGCCGCATCACCGTCGGACATCGCCGCGCTCATCGGCGATCGCCGGCGTCGCGGGCTGCTCGGCGTGCAGATCCGCTGATCACAGTGCCCCGAGAGTTGTCGGAATGAGCCGCTCAGCGGTCTTGCCAAGTCGACACGCAGGCTTCGTTGCCGTCGGCGTCGGCGAGCACCCACCACGATCGGGAGTACTTGTCGGTCACGAGTGTGCCGCCCGCGGCGATCGCCGCTTCGACGCGCCTGTCGGCGACATCGTGCGGCACGATCACGTCGATGTGGATGCGGTTGCGTTGGGTGCGCGGTTCCGTCATCTGCTGGAACCAGACGGACGGGCCGATTCCCATCGGGTCGACGAGGTAGCCGCCGTGGTCGTGATAGCCGAGGACGGCCGCCCAGAACGGCCGGATGCGGTCGGCGTCCATCGTGTCGATCCCGAACTCCATCGCCCGGGTGCTCAAGGGATCCGACGTGGCGCTGGCGTCGGCTGCTGCCGCCGAGATCGCCCTGGCAACGTCGATGTCGAGCGTGGTGAGCCCGCCGGTCGCGTGTGTGGTCAGTGCAACATGCACTCGACCGGGATAGCGGAGCTCAACGTCGGGATGATGGACGTGCGCTTCGGCGATCTCCGCGATCGTCTTCACCAGGTTGGCAGCGGCAAGGTAGTCCGGTGCGGTGAAGGTGGCGTGGATCGAATCGAGGACGACCCGCCAGTCGTCGAGTCCGTCGAGTTCGCCGAACTCCTCCGGGGTGACATCGGTGTACTCCATCTGCAAAGTCAACCACGCCGAGCAACCGGTCTGTCCGGACCCGACCCCGAAAGACCGCCTGTCACACCCGATCTCTAGAGTGGACGGAACATGACTGACGACGAGCTGTTCGCCGATATCCCGCACCCGGCCGAGGGGGCCGATGAGGGACCGTTCGGTGTTGTGGATCGTGGGCCGTCGCCGTTCGCCGAGGGGCTCAACCCCGACCAGCTCGATGC
>DASQFE010000239.1:0-2213 GCA_035633295.1 Ilumatobacteraceae bacterium
TCCGAGAACGCCGCTGCCGACGTAGGCCACGTTGGCGAGGTCGAGCATGCCCTGCACGGTGCCGTCCTCGCCGAGCGGCCCGTGGAGCAGCGGCAGCACGACCGTGATCTCGTGGGAGTCGGCGGCGTCGGCCAGCATCGGGGTGGGTGACACGTTCGTGCCGGTCGGGTCGAGGCGTCCGGGGATCGAGTCGGGGCCGATGAGGAGCGCCGCGGCCGCGTGCTCGGCGAGCGCCCACTGACCCTCGGTGGAGATCCCGACGGGCGTGATGCGATACCGGTGTCGATCGGCGGCTCGCAGGACATGCGCCGCGGTCGTGCAGGACACGTCGTGTTCGGCCGATTCGCCGCCGAACAGCACGACCAGATGAATGCGAGCATGCGGGTCGTCAGCCATCGACCTACGGTACCGTCGGCGTCCGTGAGGATTCGAGCATCGGAGGCCGCCGCGGGAATCGGCGGCCGCCTGATCGGCCCCGACGTCGAGTTCGACGGGGCATCGTTCGACTCGCGTTCCACGCAGCCGGGCCAACTCTTCGTCCCGATCGTTGCCGAACGCAACGGCCACGAGTTCATCGGAGTCGCCCGGGAGGCGGGTGCGCCCGTGCACCTGACGAGCGAGCCCGACCCGTATCGGCGCGATGGCACGGCGATCGAGGTGGCCGATACCGGGCTCGCATTGCTCGCTCTCGCTGGATGGGCGCGTCGCCGTCTGGAAGCACGGGTCGTGGGTATCACCGGCAGTGTCGGCAAGACGTCGACGAAGGACCTGATGGCTGCGGCATGCGGCGCGGGGCGCCGGACTCGCGCGAACGAGCGCAGTTTCAACAACGACCAGGGGCTGCCGGTCACGATCTTGAACGCGCCTGACGACACCGAGGTGTTGATCCTCGAAATGGGGATGCGCGGTTTCGGGCACATCAGCCGGCTCTGTGAGGTCGCCCGGCCCGACATCGGTGTGGTCACCGTGGTCGGCGAAGCGCACACCGAACTGGTGGGAGGCATCGACGGCGTTGCGCGGGCGAAGGGTGAACTGGTCGAAGCGCTGCCGGCCTCGGGTACGGCGGTGTTGAACGCTGACGATCCTCGGGTCGTTGCGATGGCGGCACGGACGGGGGCTGAGGTGATCACCTTCGGTGCCGACGGTGATGTTCGCGTCAGCGACGTCGTGCTCGACAACGCGGCGCTGGCCGGTTTCACCGTTGATACGCCATGGGGCCGCGGTCGCGTGCGCCTGGCGGTGCCCGGGCGGCACATGGTGACCAACGCGGCGGCGGCGCTCGCCGTTGCCGGCATCGTGGGGGTCGACCTGGCGGCGGCCATCGACGCGTTGTCGACTGCCACCGTGTCGGGCATGCGGATGGAAGTGACCACCGCGCCGAGCGGTGCCACCATCGTCAACGACGCCTACAACGCCAACCCCACCTCGATGCGCGCCGCGCTCGATGCGCTTGCGGCGATGCGTGCCGAGCGGCATGTCGCCGTGCTCGGAGTGATGGCCGAGATCGAGGAACCCGAACCCGCTCATCGACAGATCGCCGAGTACGCACACGAACTCGGCATCGAGGTGATCGCCGTGGGAACCGCCCTCTACGGGATCGAGCCAACCGACGACGTGCGCTCCGCAGTCGGCGACCTCGGTGCCGATGTTGCCGTGCTGGTCAAGGCCAGCCGCGCCGCCGGTCTCGAACGCGTCGTGCTCACCCTGCGGGGTGAAGGGGTGATGGGGTGACGATGCGCTCGTCCTCGCGTGAGCCGACCTCGCTCGGCAGCTTCGCGGTGAAGGCGAGCGAGCCGAGCGCGAGCAGCGCAGCCGCGAGCAGCCCGGTCTTCAGCGCCTGGAGTTGGGCATCGCTGTAGCTGTCGACGACGGCATCGACCTCGTCGTTCGCGAGGCCCGCCGACTGGGCAGCCTGCTCGACGGAATCGGCCGACACGAAGTCGATGCCATCTTCGACCGCCACCACGACCTGCTGCTCGATGCTGTCGTCGAGGCGGTCATCGGCTTGAACGTTCGTCACGAAGCCGCTCGCCAACCCGGCGAGTACCACGCCACCGATGAGCGCGACACCGATCGACGATCCGAGCTGTTGGCCGGTGAACTGCAGCCCACCCGCCTCGCCGCGCCCGGATGCGTCCACCGACGACTGCACCACGTTGCCGAGCTGCGAGGCGATCAACCCCATCCCGATACCGAGCACACCCATCGCGACT
>DASQFE010000240.1:0-4516 GCA_035633295.1 Ilumatobacteraceae bacterium
CACGATCGAGTGCTCCTGAAGGTTGTGGCCTTCGCCCGGGATGTACGCGGTGACTTCGATGCCGGAGTTGAGGCGGACTCGAGCGACCTTACGGAGCGCAGAGTTCGGCTTCTTCGGGGTGGTGGTGTACACCCGAGTGCACACGCCGCGGCGCTGGGGAGAACCCTTGAGCGCGGGCGTCTTGCTCTTGGTGACTTTCGAGCTCCGACCTTGACGGACGAGCTGCTGAATGGTTGGCACTGATTGAACCTCGTTCGTTCAGGTCGTTTCGCCCGCTGACGCTTGCGAAATGTGGTGGGTTGGACGAATCACGGGTTGCGACCCGTCCGCCATACACCGGAACCGTTGCTCGAACGGCTCGGTGAGAGGACCCTGCAAGGCTATGGGCGCCCACTCGATCGCGCAACCGTCGGTCTGTGCGGACCGGTCTGTCCGGACCCGACCCCAACAGACCGCCCGGGTCTTTCTGGACCCGACCCCGAAAGACCGGCTGGGTGATAGACCGGGGGCGTGGGAGTGCTCACCTCTGATCCGCTCCTGGTGCTGTTCATCGTCGTGGCGCTCGGCGCCGCACTCGGCCGCGTGCGCGTCGGCGGGGTCAGCCTCGGCCCGGCAGCTGCGCTGTTCGCCGGGCTCGGCGTGTCGGCCATCAACCCGGACCTGGCGGAGCTCCCGGCGATCATTCCGCTCTTCGGGCTGGCGCTGTTCATCTACACGATCGGACTGGCGTCCGGGCCGGCGTTCTTCGGCGGGTTGCGCCAGGACGGTCTGCGGGTCAGCATCGCAGTGGCGTGTCTGCTCGGTGCGGTCGGGCTCACCGTCGCCGGGGTCAGCGAGCTGTTCGACTTCGATCCAGGCGCCCGAGCGGGGCTCTTCGCCGGGTCGCAGACGAACACGCCGGCGCTGTCAGCCGCGCTCGAGCAGCTCGCTCCAGAGATTGCTGCCAACGAGGTCACCGACCCGGTGGTCGGTTACTCGCTCGTGTACCCCCTCGGGGTCATGGCGATGATCGTGGCTGCCGGATGGTCGTTGCGGCGTGCCCGGCACCCGGGCCACGACCGGCCGTCGGTGCCGGCGACAACTCCGGCTCAACGAAACGCGACCAGCGCGACGCTGATCGTGACACGCCTTGACTTGCCGAACCTCGCAACGTTGCGATCGTGGGAAGGCGAACGGTTGACGTTTTCGCGCGTCGAGCACGACGGTGAGGTGAACCTTGCAACCAATGACATCACGTTGAAGCCAGGTGACCTCTGCACCGTCATCGGCACGCCTGATGTGATTGATCGGTTCGTCGAGTGGGCGGGCTACCGCAGCGAGCGACATCTTGCACTGGAGCGCAACAAATTCGACTTCCGGCGGATCTCGGTATCGAAACGCAAGCTCGCGGGAGCCCGGCTGCGCGACGTCGACCTCGAGGGCCGCTTCGGAGCGATGGCGACCCGCGTTCGTCGTGGCGACGCCGATTTCGTTGTCGATCGGGACTTCGTCTTGCGGCTCGGCGACCGCGTCCGGGTCGTCGGCCCGACCGACAAGATGGCCGACGTTGCCGCCGCGCTCGGCGATTCCGACCGGGGGCTCGGTGAGGTCGACCCGCTCGGGTTCGCCACGGGATTGGCGATCGGCCTGCTCCTCGCCCAGGTCGCCATTCCCCTCCCAGGCGGAGGCGAGGTCGAACTCGGTGTCGGCGGCGGTCCGCTCATCGTTGCACTCATCTTGGGCACCGTCGGACGGACAGGTCCGTTCACCTGGCAGATCCCGTATGCCGCAAATCTCACCATCCGTCAGCTCGGCGTGCTGCTGTTCCTCGGCGGAGTAGGCATTCGATCCGGCGGCACGTTCGCGGAGGCCGCCGGTACAGGAGTGGGGCTGCGGCTCGCCGCTGCCGGGGTGATCGTGACCGCGGCGACGGCCGGGCTCGTCACCCTCATGCTGCGAGTCTTGCGTTGCGACCCGATCGACGGCGCGGGCATGGTGGCCGGTGTTCAGACCCAGCCCGCCGTGCTGGCATTCGCCTCCGAACGCGCCGACGGCGACGACCGCATCGACACCGGCTACGCCCTCGTGTTCCCCTTGGCGATGATCCTCAAGCTGGTCATCGTCCAGCTGCTGATCTGACCCCAACAACCCGCCAACACCCGGTTCCCGCCGACAACCCCGTTTGCGTTGCAGTTCGGTTGGCACGGGCCAACCGAACTGTCACACAAACCGGGATTCTTTGGCGTTTTCTGGGTGGTGCAGGTCAGCCGATGGGTTCGGCGGTCGCTGCTTCTGAGTCGTAGGTGCCGCTGAGGCCGGCCAGGAACGCAGCCGGATCCTCTTCTTCGCCGTCGCTCGAGTAGAACGACATCGGCTCGTAATCCGGCGCTTCGATACCGAACTCGCGGTACTTCATCATGCCGGTGCCGGCCGGGATGAGCTTGCCGATGATGATGTTCTCCTTGAGCCCGATCAGGTTGTCGGCTCGGCCGTCGATGGCGGCCTCGGTGAGCACCCGGGTGGTCTCCTGGAACGACGCAGCGGACAGCCACGACTCGGTCGCAAGCGACGCCTTGGTGATCCCCATCAGTTCCGGACGGCCTTCGGCGGGACGTTCGCCCTCTTCGACCATACGACGGTTGGTGTCACGGAAGCGCTTCGAGTCGACGCGCTCACCGGGCAGGAACGAGGTGCCACCCGGCTCCTGCACGCCGACACGCCGCGTCATCTGACGCACGATCAGCTCGATGTGCTTGTCGTGGATCGACACGCCCTGGTCGCGGTACACCCGCTGCACTTCCTCCACGAGGTAGAGCTGCGTTTCACGGATGCCCTTGATCTCCATGATCTCCTTCGGATCGAAAGGACCATCGGTGAGCGGATCGCCGGCCTTGACGTCCTGGCCGTCTTCGACGATCGGACGAGCACCGAGCGGCAGCACAACTTCGTGCTCCTCGCCGGCGTCGTCGACCACCACGACCGGGATGCCCTTGCCCTCGTCCTCGCGCAGGCGCAGCACGCCGGTCGCTTTCGCAAGACGAGCCGAACCCTTCGGAGTACGAGCCTCGAACAACTCGACCACGCGTGGCAGACCACCGGCGATGTCCTTACCGGCCACACCACCGGTGTGGAAGGTCCGCATCGTCAGCTGGGTACCGGGCTCGCCGATCGACTGGGCGGCGATGACGCCGACAGCCTCACCGAGCTCGATCATCTTGCCGGTGGCGAGTGAGCGGCCGTAGCACATCGCGCAGACGCCGAGTTCGGCGTCACAGGTCAGCACGGAACGAACGCGGAGTCGCTCGATCTTCGGATCGTCGCGCAGCGCCTCCATCTCCTCGTCGCCCACGATGGTGTTGCGCGGCAGCAGAGAGATCTCCTCGCCGTCTTTCAACATCGGGGTGGACAGTTCGGTGTCCGTCAGCAACGCCCGGCCGTACAGCTTCGTCTCGATGTACGAACGACGATTCGCCGTGTCGGGCGAGATGTTCTCGATCCACACGCCGAGTGTCGAACCGCAGTCGGGCTCACGCACGATCAGTTCCTGGGCGACGTCGACGAGACGACGAGTGAGATACCCCGAGTCAGCGGTACGCAGCGCCGTGTCGACGAGGCCCTTGCGGGCGCCCGGCGTGGCGATGAAGTACTCGAGGGTCTCCAGACCCTCGCGGAAGTTCGACTTGATGGGACGAGGAATCATGTCACCACGAGGGTTGGCAACGAGCCCGCGCATGGCGCCGATCTGGCGCATCTGCGTCATGTTTCCTCTGGCACCCGAGTCGACCATCATCTGGATCGGGTTGAAGCGCTGTTGCTCGAACTCGGCGACCATCGCTGCCTGCACTTCGGCGGTGGCATCGGTCCAGATGCGCACTTCCTGCTGGCGACGCTCGCCGTCGGTGATGATGCCACGACGGAACTGCTTCTCGACCTTGTCGGCCTGCTCTTCGTAGTCGTCGAGCAGCGCACGTTTGGCCTTCGGGGTGCGGACGTCGTCAATCGACACCGTGAGGCCCGACTGAGTGGCGAAGCGGTAACAAAGGTTCTTCAGCTTGTCGAGCGCATCGGCAACAACCGACTTTTCATAGTTGTCGGAAAGGCGTTCGACGATGACGCCCATCTCCTTCTTCTTGACGGTCTCGTTGAAGTGACCGAACTGGTCGGCGTAGTCCGGCGGCAACGCCTCTTCGAACAACACCCGACCGACAGTCGTTTCGAAGCGCTCCTTGCCGGGAGGGCACATCGTGATCTGAGCGTGCAGTGCGAGCGTGCCTTCGTCGTACGCGCGCAGCGCCTCCCACAGGTGGCGGAACACGCGGCCTTCGCCGGCGACACCGGGCATCTGCTCGGTGAGGTAGTAGCCACCAATGATGAGGTCCTGCGACGGCGTCACGATCGGGCGACCCGACGCCGGCGACAAGATGTTGTTGGCGCTGAGCATCAGGACACGTGCCTCGGCCTGCGCTTCGGCCGACAGCGGAACGTGAATGGCCATCTGGTCGCCGTCGAAGTCGGCGTTGAACGCCGTGCAGACGAG
>DASQFE010000241.1:0-20829 GCA_035633295.1 Ilumatobacteraceae bacterium
GGCCGACTCCTCGCTGGCGAGCCAGGTGACGATGGGGGCGATCCAGCGCGGCGAACGTGCTTCGCGCTCCTCGTCGGTCTCCGGCGCCGGGCCGAGGCCTTCGGTCATGCGGGTGAGCGCCACCGGGCCCACCGCGTTGACGGTGACGCCGTAGCGGCTCAGTTCGAGCGCCGCGATGTTGCTGAAGGCTGCGATGCCGGCCTTGGCGGCGCCGTAATTGGCCTGGCCGGGGTTGCCGTAGATGCCGGACACCGACGTGGTGTTGACGATTCGGCCGCTGACCGGCTCACCGGCCTTGGCGCGCTCACGCCAATATGCAACCGCCCAGCGCGAGGGGGCAAAGGTGCCCTTGAGGTGCACGTTGATGACCGAGTCCCACTCCTCCTCGGTCATGTTGGCCAGCACACGGTCGCGCAGAATGCCGGCGTTGTTGACGAGCGCGTGGAGGTCGCCGAACGTCTCGATGGCGGTGTTGACCATTCGTTGGGCACCTTCCCAGTCGGCGACGTTGTCACCGTTGGCAATCGCCTCGCCACCCATGTCGGTGATCTCGTTGACGACCTGCTGGGCCGGCGAGATGTCACCGCCGCTGCCGTCGACGTTGCCGCCGAGATCGTTGACGACAACCTTGGCCCCCTGTCGGGCCAGGCTCAGCGCGTGCTCGCGTCCGATCCCGCGCCCCGCCCCTGTGACGATCGCAACTCGCCCTTCGCACAGACCACTCATCGATGTTCCCTTCGCCAAACGTGCCCGATCGGGCGGTGACGCCGGAGTCGGCCGTCACCCTGCGGCATCGTAGAGTGATCCCCGTGTGCGGCTGCCAGCGGACGAGAAGGGAGCTGTTCTTCGGCGCCCTCGGAGCCGCTGCGCTCGGCCTCACAGCATGCGCACGATCTACCGACACCGCCAACATCGCCACCGGGCAGCTCCCGCCCGTGGCGTCGCTGAGTTCGGTCGAGGTCGCCCCCGGACTGCACATCCATCCCCGCAGTGACTGGGGAGCCGATCTCCCGCCGAAGGGCGCCATTGGCCCCGAGGACGTCAAGTTCCTCCTGGTACACCACACGGCATCGAGCAACGTCGTGCCAGACCCACGCGAGGTCATCCGCCAGACCTACGCCTTTCAGACCGGGCCGAGCAAGCGCTGGCCCGACATCTGCTACCACTTCATGGTCGGCCCGGACGGCTCGGTCTGGGAGACCCGAAGCGGGTCGCTCACCGGTCCGGTGGTCGCCGACGCAACCGGTGGCAACCAGGGCTTCGGTCAACTCGTGTGCCTCATCGGTGATTTCACGACGCAGGCCCCGACTCCGCCGGCGCAGGATTCGCTCATGCGCACCCTGATCTTCCTGGCCGACCGCTACAACGTCGACACCGATCCCGCCGCGACCACTACGTTCGTGTCACGAGGGTCGAACAAGTTCCGAGCCGGCACCATCGTCACGACTCCGACGATCTCAGGACATCGCGACGTGACGTTCACGGCGTGCCCGGGCAACGTCGGCTACACGCTGCTGGGCGGTTGGCGGAGCAGGGTCCATGCCACCCGACTCCAGCGAAGCGACGCCGGTCCGATCAAACGTGCCGTTCGCCTGAACACCCATCTCACCTGACCACGACCGTCGTAGCCTTGGCGCCGTGACGGCACCGGACGATTCGACGACGACTCGCCTGCACGCTGATGTGGTGGTGGTGGGGGCCGGACCGGCGGGATCGGCGGCGGCGATCGAACTCTGCCGATCCGGGCGATCCGTCGTCGTGATCGACAAAGCGGTGTTCCCGCGCGACAAGTGCTGCGGCGACGGCCTCACCACACTCGCTTTACGAGAACTCGACCACCTCGGCCTCGACCCCGGCGCGATCACCGACTGGTTCGACGTTGCCGGGGCTGCGATCCGCTCACCGAGCGGACGCGAGGTCTTCGTCGAGTTGCCGACAACCGGGAAGTACTCGGCTGTCGCACCGAGACTCCAGCTCGATGACGCCCTCGTACAACTCGCCCGCAGCAGCGGCGTCGATGTTCGAGACGGCCACGGATTCGAACGTCTCGTCGAGCAGCCGGATAAGGTGACCGTGTTCGCCGAGGGCCTCGAGATCGAGGCAAGGTATGCGGTGGCCGCCGACGGCATGTGGAGCCCCGTCCGCAAGGCGCTCGGCGTAAATGAAGCGGGCTACCTCGGAGAGTGGCACGGCTTTCGTCAATACGGCCGCAACGTCACGGGTCCGGCAAGCGAGCAGATGTATGTGTGGTTCGAGCCAGATCTGCTCCCCGGCTACGCATGGTCGTTCCCACTCCCCAACGGTCGAGTCAACATCGGCTTCGGCGTGCTGCGCGATGGCGCCCGAAAGGGCCAGGAGATGAAGGAACTCTGGATCGATCTGCTCCAGCGACCGCACATCGTCGACGCCCTCGGCCCCGAGTTCGAGCTGGAGAACCGCCATACGGCATGGCCGATCCCGGCGCGCATCGACGACGCCGTGCTGTCGGCGGGGCGCGTGTTGTTCACCGGCGACGCCGCCATGGCGACCGACGTGATGACAGGCGAAGGCATCGGCCAAGCACTCTTGACCGGCCGCCTCGCCGCCGAAGCAATCGTCGCGGCCGGGGGCCTGCAGCCCGGCGACGCGGCACGGTTGTACGGGGCGAACGTGCGTCATCACCTCGTCGCCGATCATCGGATGTCGCTGACGTTGGGTTCGATCCTCAACACGTCGTGGGGCGCCCGTGGCGCGATTCGGGTGGTGGCCGCCAGCGGTTCGTGGGGCAAGCGCAACTTCGCCCGATGGATGTTCGAGGACGAACCCCGTGCGCTCCTGCTCACCCCGAGCCGCTGGCACCGCCGGATACTCGCCCGCCCGGGCGCCTACGTCTGACCGAACGCACCGCTCGATCAATCAACCGGCTTGGTGTAGACGGCCTCGTACGACCGCACCTGGAATCCGAGCGAGGTGTACAGCTGGAATGCTCCGCCGGGGTTGTTGGAATCGACGCCGAGCGCCGCCTCGGTCATGCCCCTGTCCTTCAGTTCCTGCAAGCTCATCGCGAGGAGCGCGCCCGCGATGCCTCGGTTGCGCCAGTCCCGATGCGTCGAGATGAACTCGGTGTATCCACGAAGGTGACCCCGCCGGGTGTTCTCGCCGGTGTTGATGTACGGCTTCACCTGGCCGACAATGGTGTCGCCGGCCCAGGCCACCTTCCACAACGACTCGTCGCGGAATGCATGCTCCATCGACTCGATGAAGTCGGAGTCGGTCGCCTCGCGGAAGTCCCACTCCGCACGAAATGCCTCCCAGTGCGCTTCGAGGATCGGTCGAACCTGAGCCTCGGTGACCGGCCGGACCTCAACACCGTGGGGCAGCACTCGAATCGGAATGTCGTTCAGATGCGGCCGAACGAGCGCCGCCCCCCATTGGGTAGCGGTGTAGCCCATGTGTTCGAGCCACAGCGCCTCGCCGGAAGGCGGCCCATCAACCCGGTCGCGAGACGCGTACGCCCGATACCGGGCCGGCGGTGACGCGTCGGCCCAGGCCCGCATGTGCTGTTCGTTGGCGGTGAGGAGCGCGACGAACAGCGACTCGCCGAGGTGTTCGGGCACAGTCGGCGTGAATACGATGCAGTCGCGCCCCGAGTTCCCCAGGTCGACCCACGAGGCTCGGGAGTACGCAACGACGTGCCCGTCGTGTTCGACGAGTGCGATGTCCGTGTCGGGGTCGCAGTCGTGCATGTGTTCATACGCCACGTCGAGCTGCTCGACGGTGGGGAGCTCGGTGCCCTCGACCTGTTCGTGAGAGCGACCGAGCACCTCGGCCATCGCCACGTGATCGGACGGGCCCCGATATCGGCGAGCGACATACCCGTCGAGGAGTTCGATCCGCTCGGCCAGATGCATGGGGCGAGAGTACGCCCTCGTGCCGGGGTCAGTCCGCGGGGTTTCGCGGTGGTGGAGGTGCCCAGAAATCGACCTCGTCGACCGTGCCGGCAATGCCGTCGACATCGATGTCGGTCGGTTCGCCGGACGATTCGATCTCGATGACGATGTCGTCCTGTTTCGGCGGGCCCTCGTAGATGTCGCGCAAGCCGATCATGGCGCCGGCGGCTGCAGCACCGATGATGCCGCCCTTACGCCGACCCGCCTGGATCATCGACAGACGGCGAGCAGCTTCGGCCTCTTCGGCCTCGATGCGAGACACGTCGATTCCCGGCTCCAACGCATCGAGTTCGGCATCGCAATCGGGGCGCTCGTCACTCGGGTCGCTGGCATCGGTCACCTCCACAGAATACGAGAACTCGGTGAGAGGTGCCCTGCTGCGGTACTCCGCCGTTCCGACACCGCTACCGTCGGCTCCGAATGAGTGAGAACCACATCACCCCCGCCTCCACCCCCACCTCGCCATCGGCATCAACGACCAGCGGCGCCATCGCGTCGACGGCCGATGACCGCACCACCGCCGAGACGTTCGAGAAGATCTTCTTCGAACTCCGAAAGGTGATGGTCGGCCAGACCCGACTCCTCGAGCGGCTGCTCGTCGGCGTGCTGTGCCGCGGTCACTGTCTGCTGGAATCAGTCCCCGGACTGGCCAAGACACTGGCGGCCGAGACACTCGCCGACGTGGTCGGTGGCTCGTTCGCACGTATCCAGTTCACACCCGACCTGCTGCCATCCGACATCACCGGTACGCGTATCTATCGCGGCAGCACCGAAACATTCGACGTCGAGTTCGGGCCGGTCTTCGTGAACTTCCTTCTCACCGACGAGATCAACCGCGCACCCGCCAAGGTCCAGTCGGCCCTGCTCGAGGTGATGGCCGAACAGCAGGTCACCATCGGCGGGATCACACACGCCGTGCCGGCACCGTTCTTCGTCGTCGCCACTCAGAACCCGATCGAATCCGAGGGCGTCTACCAACTCCCCGACGCACAGCGCGACCGCTTCATGATGAAGATCGTCCTCGACTACCCGACACCCGACGAGGAGATGCTGATCATCGACCGGATGAGCATCAGCCCGCCGATTCCCGAGCAGGTCATCACCCTCGACGAACTCATCACGCTGCAGCAGCGCGCGGACCGCGTCTTCGTCGATCGATCGGTGTCGCAGTACGCCGTCGATCTCGTGCAGTGCACCCGCACGCCCGAACGGTTCGGACTGGCCGACCTCTCGACGGTGATCGGCCTCGGCGCCAGTCCGCGAGCGTCGCTCAACCTGGTGCGTGGAGCACGAGCGCTGGCGCTCTTGCGAGGGCGCTCGTACACGACTCCGCAGGACGTGTTCGACCTCGCCCCCGAGGTGCTGCGTCACCGCCTCCTGTTGACCTACGACGCACTTGCCCGCGACATCACCGCCGACCATGTCGTCCAGCGCGTGCTGTCCACGGTTCCCGCCACGTGGGTCTCGCCGAAGCCCAACGACGCGCTGGCGCATCCGGCGAGCTGACGATGACCTTGCTGGGTCCGGCGAGCGTGTCGCCGAAGGCCGCTGCGATCGCACCATGGCCGAGCGGAGTCGCTCCCGGGTCGGGATGGGCGGCCGGCCCCCCGACCGAGTCGGTCGCCGAGCTGTTGCGAACGTTGGAGCTGACGATCAAGGGCCGCCTCGACGGCGCGCTCCACGGCAACCACCAGGGGCTCACACCCGGTCACGGATCCGAACCTGGCGAGGCGCGGCTGTACCAACCTGGCGACGACGTGCGGCGCATCGACTGGAACGTCACGGCGCGCACGCGTGAGACGTATGTGCGCGAACAGATCGCGGATCGCGACCTGACCGCCTGGCTCGTCGTCGACGTGTCGGCCACCATGCAATTCGGTACGACCACCAACGACAAGGCCCAGGTCGCCACTGCTGCTGCGGCCTGCGTTGGATTCCTGACCGCACGCAACCAGAACCGCCTGGGCGCCGTTCTCGTAGCCGGCCCGTCGATTCACGTGATCCCTCCGCGTTCCGGATCGAACCAGGTGCGCGCCGTGCTGTCGACGCTCAGTAGTCCTCCCGAATCGGAAGGTCTCGGCCACGCCGATCTCCCGGGCGCGCTCGATCGGGTGGGTGCGATCGCCAACCGTCGCGGGTTCGTCGCTGTCATCAGCGACTTCGCCGGGGAGTCGTGGCAACCATCGCTCGCACGGTTGAGCCTGCGCCATGACCTGCTCGCCATCACCGTGCACGATCCCCGCGAGTTCGACATCCCACCGATCGGCCTCGTCGCCGTGGTCGATCCATCGACCGGCACGGTTCGCGAAGTGCGCGTCACCGCCAAGGTCCAACAACGCTTCGCCGCCGCGGCCGCCGAGGAACGCAAACGACGCGAGACCGCGCTCGGTCGATCCGGCGCCGATGTGATCGAGTTGTCAACCGACGGCGACTGGCTCGGCGCCATCGTGCAACACACGCGCCGCAAGCGGGTTCAAGCAGTTCGAGGCGATGGGATCCGACGATGAGTACCGACTTCCTCAACCCTGAACGCCTCTGGCTGCTCCTCCTCGTTGTCGCACTCGGAGTGGCGTACGTCGTCGTGCTGCGATGGCGGCGGGCCGCCACGATTCGCTTCACCCAGATCGACCTGCTCGACAAGGTCGCCCCGAAGCGTCCCCGGTGGCGCCGTCACGTGGTTGCGGTCCTGATGTTGCTCGGGCTCGGCTTCGCCGTCGTTGCCACTGCTCGCCCGGTCGAGCGAACCACCGAGAGCGTCAGCAGCGACGGCCGCATCCTCGTGCTTTTCGACGTGTCGCTGTCGATGATGGCCGACGACGTCGACCCCGACCGTTTCGTCGCCGCTCAAGAGGCGGCGCGGAACTTCGTCGACGAGGTCGACGACGGCGTGGAGGTGGGATTGATCTCGTTCTCCGGCAATGTCAACGTCGAAGTCGACCCCACGCTCGATCGGGCTGCGATGGGACGCGGCATCGACAACCTCGAGCTGGCCGAATCGACAGCGATCGGCGAAGCGCTCGCTGCCGGGACGCGTCTCCTGGTCAACTCCGCCGACCCCGACGCCGACCCCGACACGGCACCAGGGGTCATGGTGCTCCTGAGCGACGGCGAGACAACGGTCGGTCGGCCGACCGAAGAAGGGGCGCAGGAAGCCGCCGATGCTGGCATCCCGGTGTACACGATCGCCTTCGGCACCGAGGGCGGCGCGATCGTCGACCCGGCGAGCGGCGATGTTGTTCCGGTGCCGGTACGGCCCGAGGATCTCGCACTCGTGGCCGAAACGACCGGGGGCGAAGCGTTCGAGGCGCGCACCGGCGACGAACTCGCCTCCGCCTACGGCCAGATCGCCGAGTCGCTCGGAACGACCATCGGTGAACCCGTCGAGATCGTGACCGAACTGAGCTGGCAGTGGGCGCTCGGCGCGTTCGTGTTCCTCGGTGTCGCCTGGGCGCTCAGCCTCTGGTGGCTGCGCGGCATGGTCTGAATGAGACGCGGGCAACCCCCGTCGCTGTCAGAGCAGCTCGCGTAGCTGCTCGATGGTCTTGACCGGATCGGCGCCCACGGGGCTCACCGAGAGATGGGTGACACCCGCCTCCTTGTAGGCAGCGAGACGTTCCTTCACGTAGCCCACGGGGCCGACGAGGTTCGTCTTCTCGAGCATCTCGGCGGGCACAGCAGCAGCCGCCTCATCCTTCTTCCCCGACAGATACAGATCCTGGATTTCGATTGCCTCGTCGACGTAGCCGTACCGCTGACAGATCGTGTTGTAGAAGTTCTGGTCGCGAGCACCCATACCGCCGACGTAGAGCGCCGTGTTCGGCCGTGAGTAGTCGAGGATCCGCTGTTGCGCGTCACCCGTGAGTTCCTCGCCGATGGCCACCATCCCACCGGCGGAGATCTGGAGTTGGCCAAGTTCTGGGTCACGATCGGCCTGGCCGGCCTTGAGGTCGTCGCCCCACACCGTGTGGAAGTTCTCGGGATCGAAGAAGATCGGCAGCCAGCCGTCGGCGTACTTGGCGGTGTTCTTCACCGACTGGCCCATGAGGCTCGCCCAGAAGATCGGGATGTGTTCACGCACCGGATGATTGATGAGCTTCAGCGGCTTGCCGAGACCGGTTCCTTCGCCTTCGGGCAGCGGGATCTTCACGGTCGGGCCGTCGTAGACCACCTTCTCGCGTCGCCACGTCATCCGGCACACGTTGATGTAGTCGCGAATGCGCGGCATCGGCTGCTCATAGGGCACGCCGTGGAACCCCTCGATCACCTGGGGGCCGGATGCACCGAGCCCGAGGGTGAAGCGGCCACCCGACACGAAGTCGAGTCCGGCGGCGGTCTGCGCCATGCATGTCGCTGTACGTGAGAAGACGTTCAAGATGCCCGAGCCGATCTCGATCGTCGAGGTCTTGGCGGCCAGATATCCCATCTGCGACACCGCATCGAAGCTGTACGCCTCTGGCACCCACACCATGTCGAGCCCGGCCTTTTCGAGCTCGACGACCTTGTCGACGTCGGCATGGAAGTCGCCCGAGTAGTTGATCATCATCGACAGCTTCATGGTGCCGAACATACGTGGTACCGCAAGGCTGCGAGCTATCGAAGCACAGACCCCGCAACCCGTCGGTTCGTCGAGATTCCCGCGACGCGCGAGACTGCTCGTCCGATGGGCATGCCGAGGTGGTGGGACGAGCGGCGCTTCGGACTGTTCGTACACACCAACCTCGCAAGCGTTCCCGCATGGTCGCCGATCGGCGAATACTCCGACTGGTATCGCAGCCACATGGGCGACGATGTCACCGATGTGCTGCTTCATCCGCGCCCGATGGTCGAGGTGCTCGCGCATCACCGCGACCGGTGGGGTCACATCGACACCTACGACGACTTCCTTGCGCTGTTGACCTACGAGGCCTTCGACGCCGAAGCGTGGGCGCGTCTGGCCGTCGACGCGGGCGCCGGCTACACGGTGCTGGTGGCCAAGCACCACGACGGATGGGCCTGGTGGGATGCGCCGAACACGGACCGCACGATGCTCGCCGGCGGACCGCGACGAAATGTGCTCGCCGAGTACGCAGCAGCATGCGAACGCAACGGGCTGGTGTTCGGCACGTACTACTCGCTGCTTGATTGGGGCGACCCACGACATCCCGGTGACGACTACGTCACCGACGTGCTACATCCCCATGCAATCGATCTCGTCGAACGGTACGGATCGAACGTGCTGTGGGGTGACGGGCACTGGGGCCACGGCCCCGACCACTGGCGAACTCGGGAGTTGCTCGAGCGGATCTGGTCGATCGATCGCGACGTCGTGGTCAACGACCGATGGTGGGCTGCCGACGACCACGGGCCGGCGGGGCGTCCAGACACGGTGCGCACGTTCGAGTACGAGGCGCCCGACGACATCATCGACGAACCGTGGGAGTTGTGTCGGGGCCTGGGGTCGAGCTTCTGTTACAACCGTGCCGAGCGAGCCGAACACCACCTCACCGGCCACGGCATCGTCGCTTTGTTGACCGAGGTGGTCGCCAAGGGGGGACACCTCCTGCTCAACATCGGACCCGATGCCGATGGAACCGTTCCGGAACTGCAGGCCGAACCACTGCGCGATGCAGGCCGTTGGATCCGCCGGTACGAATCGTTGCTCAACACGTCGAGGCCATGGACAGCGTGGGGTGACGATCATGTTCGGTACCTCGATGTCGGTGGAACGCTGTACGCCATCGACATCGACGGACACGCCCGTTTCGCCGCGCTCAACTCGGAGTGCTACCGAGTCGAGTCGGTCGAACTCGTCGGGCCTACGCCTGATTCCGTTGATCTCCTCCGGTTCCGCCAGGACGACGACGCACTGCACCTCGATCTCCCCCGACTGATCACCGATCGGCGCGAGCGTCGGGTCGACGACGTCCGGGTCTACCGGATTGCGTACTCCGACATCGAGCGACCGAGCATGCTCTTCGTTCCCGAACCGCGTGAACCAATCGCCCTGGCACCGTTGCTGCGCGATGTGTCACCCGGCGACATCGTGCAACTCGGTGACGGGGTGTACACGGGCCCGATCAGGGTTCCGCCTGGTGTGGCGATCCGCGGGCTCGGTGGTCACCGCACGGTGATCAACGGAGGTGGCACGACTGCGGTCACGCTCGAAGCGGCCGCCCGCCTCGAACACCTCGCCGTGACCGGTGGCCCGGCCCGAGTCGCCTGGTTCCCGACGGCGACCGTCGAGATCACTGGGCCATCGGCGACGGTACTCGGCTGTCGGATCGACGGCCACGTGATTGTCCGGGCCAGTGATGCACTGATCCGAGCCAGTACCGCCTCCGGCGTGGTCGCCGACGGCGTCGATCGGCTGTCGGTGTCGCGATGCCAACTGTCGGGCATGCGCTGGGACGTCGGTGTGCACCTGCTCGGTGGCAGCGGCCACGAGGTCGATTCGAGTGAACTCACCGACCATCTCTGCGCGATCCGCGTGTCCGATGCCACTGCGGTTGTGGTGCGCGGCAACAACCTCACAGCGCGTTGGTGGGGCATCCATCTCGAACGGACCGAAGGTGCGCACGTCCACGGGAACTTCGTCAATCACACGATGCGTGGCATCGACATCGACGGCGGTTCGCAGGCGCTCGTCGACGGCAACGCGGTGTGCGACGGCGACAGTGGCTGCATCGTGCAGTGGGGCGCATCCGACTGCGACGTCAGCGGCAATCGTTGGGAGCGTTGCCGCATCGGCGTGCTGCAGTGGGAAGCACCCGGCTTGCGCCTGCGCGCCAACGAGGCCATCGACCTCCACGACACCGCCCTCGTCACCGGCCCCTGACGTACACGATGTCTCCAGACACATCGTGTACGTGCTCAGGCGGACATGGAGCGGCGCTTGGCTTCTCGGGCCCGGTTCGTGGGGTCGAGGTCGGCTTTACGGAGCCGGATGTTCATCGGGGTCACCTCGACGCACTCGTCGTCGGCGATGAACTCCAGCGCACCTTCGAGCGACAGCACCCGGTGCGGCGTGAGCTTCACCGTTTCGTCGGCAGAGGCCGCGCGCACGTTGGTCATCTTCTTCTCACGGCAGATGTTGACATCCATGTCACCGGCGCGAGAGTTCTCGCCGACGATCATGCCGCAGTAGACCTCGGTTCCCGGGCCCACCATCATCGAAGCACGGTCCTGCAGGTTCATCATGGCGTAGGTCGTTGCCGGGCCGATGCGGTCGGCCACCAGCACGCCCGACTGGCGCGAGCGGATCTCGCCGGCCCACGGCTCGTAGCCCTCGAACGTATGGCTGATGACACCGGTACCACGCGTCTCGGTGAGGAACTCGGTGCGGAAACCAATGAGCCCGCGCGCCGGCACCAGGTAGTCGAGGCGGACCCATCCGGTACCGCCCATGTTCTGCATGCGGCCCTTGCGCGTGGCCAGGAGCTGCGTGACCGCACCGAGATGCTCGTTGGGGACGTCGATCGTGACTCGCTCGACGGGCTCGTGCACCTTGCCGTCGATCTCATGGGTGAGCACAACCGGCTTGCCGACATTGAGCTCGAAGCCCTCGCGGCGCATCTGCTCGACGAGAATCGCCAACTGCAGCTCGCCACGAGCCTGGACCTCCCACGCGTCGGGGCGCTCGGTCGGCAGCACCCGGATGCTCACGTTGCCGACGAGTTCGGCATCAAGACGGTTCTTCACGAGGCGCGCCGTGAGCTTCTTTCCTTCACGACCTGCGAGCGGGGAGGTGTTGATCCCGATGGTCATCGACAGCGCCGGCTCGTCGACCGTGATGACGGGGAGCGGGCGAGGATCTTCGGGATCCGCGAGCGTTTCGCCGATGTAGATCTCCTCGATGCCGGCGACGGCGACGAGATCACCCTGACGAGCGCTGTCGACGGGCACGCGGGTGAGGTGAACGGTGAGGAACAGCTCGGCGATCTTCGCGCGAGCGACGGTTCCATCACGCTTGCACCACGCAACCGACTGACCCTTCTTGATCTCGCCTTCCATCACACGCAGCAGCGCAAGACGGCCGAGATACGGCGAGGCATCGAGGTTGGTGACCCAGGCCTGCAGCGGCAAACCCTCGTGGTAGGTGGGCGCCGGGATGTGATCGAGCAACACCTCCACGAGATCGGCGAGGTTCTTGTCGCCCTTGCCCTCGACGATCAGTCGGTCGGATTCGTCGGCGTCGAGCGTGGCCCAACCGTCGCGACCCGAGCAGTACACGATCGGGAACTCGACCTGATGCTCCTTGGCATCGAGGTCGAAGAACAACTCGTAGACCTCATCGATGACCTCGGACACGCGGGCGTCGGGTCGATCGACCTTGTTGATCACGAGGATCACAGGCAGGTTGCGAGCCAGCGCCTTACGAAGGACGAATCGGGTCTGCGGAAGGGGGCCTTCGGCGGCGTCGACGAGCAGGACGATGCCGTCGACCATGGTGAGCGCCCGCTCGACCTCTCCGCCGAAATCGGCGTGGCCGGGCGTGTCGACGATGTTCAGGGTGATGTCGGCACCGCTGCGGGGATCGTTCCACACCAGCGAGGTGTTCTTGGCGAGGATGGTGATGCCCTTTTCCCGCTCGAGGTCGCCCGAGTCCATCACCCGTTCGGCAACCTCCTCGTTCGCGCGAAATGCACCCGACTGGTGAAGCATCGCGTCGACGAGCGTGGTCTTGCCGTGATCGACGTGCGCGACGATGGCCATGTTGCGGATGTCGGCGCGGTGCCGGAGATTGGCATCGTCGGCGTCAGCCGGTGCCTCGAGGAGGGTCTGGTCGTGGGGGGACACGACAAGCCACGCTATCGCCCGTTCACGAACGAACGATCGACCGGCCCGATGCCCCCGCCGCCATCCGTCACCCCGTCCGTCACCCGATCCGTGACCCGAAATGTGCAGGGATTCGTGCACTGGGCGACCGAATCCCCGCATTTTTCGGGTACGAAAGATACCTCCGGGGGTATATTTGAGGGATGCGTGGGTTGTTGGCGTCACCTCTCGGGTTCCTGATCGGGCTGTCGCTCGGGGCGCTCGGGGGCGGCGGATCAATCCTGGCGGTTCCGGCACTCGTGTACGCCGCCGGGCAGGACCCCAAGGCCGCCACGACGACGTCACTGGTACTCGTCACCATCACCGCACTGATCGGGATCATCCCCCACTGGCGCGCCGGGCGGGTCCGGTTCGCGGCCGGCGCCATCTTCGGGCTCGCCGGCATCGGTGGGTCGCTGCTCGGGTCACGCTGGAACGAGGCCGCCAACCCCGACGCGTTGCTGCTCGCCTTCTCCGGGCTGATGCTCGTTGCCGCGTACGCCATGTGGAGGCGTCTCCAATCAGCTCCCCCGCCCGTACTCTCGGTCGGCGCCGCCGCCAACACCGACGCAACCTCGACCACTCAGACAGAGGTGCACATCGACGCGATCACCGTGATCAAGGTGATCCTCGCGGGTTCGTTCGTGGGCCTGCTCACCGGGTTCTTCGGCGTCGGCGGCGGCTTCGTCATCGTGCCTGCCCTGGTACTGGCCCTCGGATTCACGATGCCCGAGGCCGTCGGCACGTCACTGCTCGTCATCGCGGTCAACTCGACGGTCGCGCTTGCCAGTCGGCTGCCCGGCGGCACCGTCGACTGGGGCATCGTCGTGCCCTTCACCATCGCCAGCCTCATCGGCGTTGTCGTCGGCAGCCATCTGGCCAGCACACGCGACCCAAGCTTTCTGCAGAAGTGGTTCGTGATCCTGCTCGTAGTGGTCGCGTGTTACACGGCGACGAGATCGATCATCGCGCTCACCTGACCCGGCGGCCGTGGTTCGACGCGTCGACGAACCAATAGGGAGCGCTCAGCCGACCCTGCGGTCGCGACCTTCCCAGAAGGGCTCGCGAAGGTCTTTCTTGAGCACCTTGCCGCTCGGGTTACGCGGCAGCATGTCGGCCCAGTCGACCGACGTCGGACACTTGAACGTGGCCAGGCGCTCCTTGGCGTAGGCAATGATCTCGGATTCGGTCACTGCGGCGTCGGGAACCCTCACGACGATCGCCTTCGCTGTCTCGCCCCACTTCTCATGCGGCACACCAATGACGGCCACGTCGGCGATCGCCGGGTGCCCCATGAGCACGTTCTCGACCTCAGCGGGATACACGTTCTCGCCACCGGACACGATCATGTCCTTCACCCGATCGTGGATGTACAGGTAGCCATCGGCATCGAGGTAGCCGGCATCACCGGACTTGAACCAGCCGTCCGGCGTCACCGACTTGATGGTCTCCTCCGGCTGGTTCCAGTAGCCGATCATCACCTGCGGTGATTTGATCCAGATCTCGCCGACTTCGCCGACGTCACACTCACGGTCATCGTCACCGACGATCCGCAGCTCCACTCCCGGCCCGGGGAGGCCGCACGAGCGGAGCCGATGACGGTTCGGGCCGCTCGGGTCGTGATCCTCGGGCGCCAGGTTGACCACTGCGCCGGTGGTCTCCGTCAGCCCGTACGCCTGCCAGAACTTGCACGGCGCGAACATCTCGACGCAGCGCGCCAGCACGTCCTCACTGATGGGCGATGCGCCGTAGACGAGCACCTGCAGGCTCGAGTAATCGGCATCCGCCACCCCGGGCACCATCAGCATGAATTGCAGGACTGCCGGAACCAGGAATGCGTGGGTAATGCGCTCCTGCTCGATCGTGCGGATCAGCGCCGCCGGGTCGAGTTCGCGGAAGATGACCGACGTGCATCCCTCGTACATCCCCGCCACGGCCCAACCGCCACCACCGATGTGGAACAGCGGCATCGCGATGAGGTTCACCGAGTCGTGGGTCAGTTCCCACATCTCCTTGGCCAGCGGGAGCAGGCTGAAGAAGTTGTCGTTGCTGAGCATGACGCCCTTCGGCCGCCCCGTCGTACCAGACGAATACAGCTGGAACGCAACGTCGCCGCTGGCCGATTCGGCTCCCGGATCGTCAGCTGGGAACGACGCCACCCAGTCCTCGTACGACTCGTATCCCTCGTGGCCACCGATCACCAGGATCCGCGTGACCGTGGTCAGGTTTGCGGCGATGGCGTCGAGGACTGACACGAAGTCGGCTCCGACGACCAGCACCTTGGCCTGTGCATCGTTGACGATGTACTCGACTTCGGGGGCGGCGAGACGCCAGTTGACATCGACGCACACCGCATTCAGGAGCGCCGCGCCGAAGAACACCTCGAAGTGTTCGATGCCGTTCTTGTCGATGAAGGCGACCCGATCCTGCGACGCAACACCGGCGGCAGCGAGACCCTGAGCGACCTGAGCAGAGCGAGCTTGGAGATCAGCCCATGTGAGTCGGCGATCGTCCTGGACAAGTGCGATGTGGTCGGCGCGATCGGAGCCGTGTGCGCGCAGGATGCCGGCAACGCTGGTGATGTTGTTCCCCATGGCCACAAACCGTAGCCAGTGGCTCACTCGTCGGATCCATCCGACTGCAGGGCGGTCAGGCGACGCGACGTGACCAACCGAGCCCGAACGATCTGACGGCACGGGCGAAGATGTTGGCCTCGACATCGGGCTCGTCGATGACCCGCAGGTCGGTCACCCGCTGACTCATCTGGGCGAACACGGCGGCGAGCGTCGCACGGGCGACGTGCGTGCCAATGCACAGATGGGTGCCGAAGCCGAACGCAACGTGCGGGTTCGGGTTGCGCCGCATGTCGAACGAGAACGGATCCGTGAAGACCGCTTCGTCACGGTTCGCCGACGGATACAGCAGCACCAAGCGGTCGCCGGCGCGGATCTCCTGACCACCGACCACGTCGTCCGCGATCGCCCGCCTGAACATGTTGTTCAGTGGCGTCACCCAGCGCAACAGCTCCTCCACGGCTCCCGGCACGAGCGCGGGGTCGTTCGCCATGGCGTCCCATTGGTCGGGATGGTCGACGAACACGCGAAGGCCGTGAGCGATCGCCGTGCGGGTGGTCTCTGCACCACCGGCGATGAACAATCCGATCTCGTGCACGATGTTCTCCGGCGAGAGCGGCACACCGTCGATCGTCGAGTGCACCCAGGTACTGATGAGATCGTCGGTCGGGTTGGCGTACTTGTCGGCAGCAACTTCACCGAGCACGGCGACGAACTCCATGTTCGCGGCCATGAACTCCGTGAAGATTCGCCCGTCACGGTCGCGCATGTCGGTACGCATCAAGCGCTCGGACCACGACTTGAGTTCGGGCCAGTACTCCTCGGGAAAGCCCAGCAGCCTGGCAGTGAGCCGGGCCGGAAGCTGGCCGGCAAGTGCACCGACGACCTCCATCGAGTCGCCATTTGCCACAGCGGCGTCGATCAGTTCGGTGGCAAGCGAGGCAATCTCCGCCTGACGCTCACCCACCGACTTGCCCGTCAGCATGGGTTGCACAAGCATCCGTTGCTGGCGGTGGCGCGGATCGTCCTGCGCAATCATGTTCACCTCGGTTGGCGACCAGAGCGCCCGATAGCCGAGACCCGACACGAACACGCTGGAGCGGCGCTCGACGTCCATCACATCGCTGTGTCGGGTGATTCCCCACAGCCCGTTTCGCTCGTCTCGGTACACCGGCTCGTTGGCGCGCATCCACGCCCACATGTCGTGAGGGTTGCGCTGGTAGAGCTCAGGGTCGAGCAGGTCGGCCACGAGGCGATCGGAGGGCGTGACGGTCGTCATCGCCTCATCGTCGCAGACCGGTCTTTCCGGACCCGACCCCGAAAGACCGCGGGTGGTGGGTGGGGTCAGCGGCGGCGGTTACCGAAGGTGTTCCAGTGGGTGACCGCGGTCGCCGGCTTGCGCGGCGCGACACCGAAGTTGCCGGCGGGTCGGCCCATCGGGATGCATGCGGCGATCTCGTAGCGGGGCGACCCGTCGTCGTTCGACGGCACGCCGAGCGCGGCGAGGGTCTCGGCGGCGTGGATCCTGATGACCGTGGTGAGCGACGTGCCGATCCCGAGGGCCCGTGCCGCCACACAGAAGTTCTGGACGGCGGGATACACGCTGCCATCCAGTCGCCCGATGTCCATCGGACCCTCGGCGTCCGACGGCGTCCAAGGAATGATCGGTTGCAGGAAGAACACGATCGCCGGCGCCTCCTGCACGTGATCGGCGAGATGACGGCTCGCGGCCCGGGTCTTGCGCCACGACTCGGCGGCGGCCTCGTCGCGAAATGCGCTGGCATCGGGCAACGACCTCTCGTAGCGGTCGAACGATTGGCGGTACCAGCGGGCAACCTCGGCTTTGCGTTGCGCGTCGGTCACCACGACGTACTGCTGCGGCTGCACGTTGCCCCCGCTCGGCGCCTGCTGGGCGGCCCGCAAGCAGATGCCGATCTCGTCGTCGGTGACAGGCTCGTCACTGAACCGACGAATCGCCCGCGTGGTCATGATCGCCTCGATTGCGTCCATGAGCCGACCGTACTCCCCGGCATCCGCCCCGATCCGCCCCCAAAAACCTGTTTGCGTGACGTTTCCGTTGGCCCGTCCCAACCGAAGTGCAACGCAAACAGGTTCTGGGGTCGGTGGGGTGGGTCAGAACATGGAGGTGTCGACGTCGACACCGAGCAGCAGCTTGCCGATGGTTTCGTTCAGCTTCGGAGCGGTCTGGATGTGCTGGGTGACGACGTGTGCATCGCGCAGGCAGCGCCCGAGCGGGCTCGTGTCGTAGACGGCGGTTCCACCGGCCAGCGTGAACGCCACGTCGGCCACTTCGGCGCACGCAGTGGCCGCATGGGTGGCCGCCAACCGAATGCCCGTGCGCGCGGCGACCGAGACGTCACGGCCGGCGAGCGCCGATTCCCACGCCGAGCCCAGTTCGTCGAGCAGAAACGCCCGCGCCGCTCGGAGCTTGCCCTCGGCGCGCGCCACCTCGACCTGCGTGAAGCCACTCTGTGCCAGCGTCTTCGACGAGTACTGCGGCTTCTTGCCCTGGGCGATGTCGACCAGTTCGTCGAGCGCACGCCGAGCCACGCCCAACCCCACCGCCGACACGCCGGCAGCCAGCAACGTGAAGTTCGGGAACATCGACAAGGGAGTCGTCACAACAGGTCGGGTCACGCTCGGCTGCATCGTTCGATCGAGCGGCACGAAACCGTCATTCACGGAGTAGTCGAGCGACCCCGACCCCCGCATACCGGTCGTGTACCACGTGTCGTGGAACGTCACGGCCGCCTGGGGAAACCAGCACAGTCGAAACGTGCCGTCGTCGCACAGCGCGCCGCCGAGGACCCATCGGCAGTGCTGGGTGCCGCTCCCCCACGCCCAACGGCCGGTCACGGCGAATCCGTCGACACCGTCGACCGAGGTGGCTGCACCCTTTCCGTTCGGAGCGAACACTCCCCCGGTGATCGATGTGGGGTCACCGTAGATCTCCCGAGCCACGTCGACCGGGAGGAACGCCGCCATCGACGATGTCGTCGAAGCGATCATCGTGCACCAGCCCGCGGCGCCGTCGGCGTGGGCGACCGCGGCGATTGCCTCCACCATCGTCACCGGATCCACTTCAGGCCCCCCGTACACCTGGGGCACGCACATCCGCATCAGGCCGACGTCGGCAAGAGCTTTCACAGTCGGAAGCGGCAATCGGCGAAGCCGTTCACCATCGTCGGCATGCGCCTCGATCAACTCGGCGAGGTCGCGTGCAGCCTCGACGATCGTTGCAGTCCCCATGTCACGACTGTAGGTGCGCCAGCCCGGCGTCGCCAGATTCAAGCGGGTGCGACGCGAACATCCCAGAGATGATGGAACGGGTCATGAACCAGGTATCGGGCGAAGGACTCGACCGTGAACCGCGCTCCATCACTGCGCCGTCCCTTACGCTGCCAATCGTCACCGGATACTGCGTTGAACGACGCTGCGAGGATCGTCGCGGCAGCCACCAATTCGTCGGCGACGATCCCAGGGTCCTGTTGGTCGTACCGTTCGGCGATCGCCGTTTCGTCCTGATCCCAGTTCGGGTACACCGGGTCGTGGGTGTCAAGCATGAGCCGGAGCCGATGCTCGTAGAGCCGGTACACGTCGCGGACGTGCGCGCCGTATTCGAGGGTCGACCAACAGTTCGGTCGGGGACGCACTCGGACAGAAGCGTCACTCGCGTCGAGCAGACGTCGCCACTGCTCGGCGTTGTCGAGAATCATCGCCCCCACGTCGCCTCTCTCGATCGATCGCGCATCAAAGCCGCACTCGTCGCACGGTCGCTGGAGCACCCATGTCCAGTCCTTGTCGTCGGGAACGATGTCGGTAGGCATCACCAGAGTGTTGCCGACTCGCGGCATTCTGTGAGCACGAGTTCGACGGTTGGTCTACGGTCGGAGTATGAAGTTCGGCTTCGTGGTCCCTTGGGGCGACGCCGACGATGTCGGTGATCTCGCCGCCGCTGCTGAGGGCGCGGGCTGGGACGGGTTGTTCGTCTGGGAGCCGGTGTGGGGCGTCGATGCGTGGATTTCTCTTGGGCTCGCTGCCGTGCGCACCTCGAGGATCCGCCTCGGCACGCTGCTCACCCCGCCATCACGACGGCGGCCCTGGGAGCTGGCGAGCCAGGTCGCCACCGTCGATCGTCTGTCGAACGGCAGGGTCACGCTCTCGGTCGGGTTGGGTGCTCTCGACTCGGGGTTCGAGACGTTCGGCGAGGAGTGCGACCGCCGTGTGAGGGCGGAGCTGATGGACGAGTGCCTCGACATCATGTGCGGGTTGTGGGTCGGCCAACCGTTCACCTATGACGGCGCCCACTATCACGTGGCCGCAACCGAGTTCCCCACGATCGGCAACGTCGTGCAGGAACCTCGGGTCCCGATCTGGTGCGTCGCTGCGCTGGGCCGCAACAAGTCGGTCGCCCGAGCGATGCGTTGGGACGGCATCATCCCGCAGGTGCTCGACGAGGGAACGGTTCGCCAACCACATCTCGATGAGGTCGCCGCCCTGCGTGACTCGGTTGGCGACGGCTACGACATCGTGGTCGAAGGCACGACGTTGGAACACTCGCCCGCTGCGTATGCGGGTGCCGGCGCCACGTGGTGGATCGAGTCGATGTGGGACGCCATGGCCGAGCACTCCCCCGTCGCTGCTGCCTACGATCGGTTGCGGCAAGGCCCACCTGGCTGACTCGACCCCGGTAAACGCAAAGGCTGAGTCGGCCGACTGCTCCGCTCACCGCTACCGTCGACCGCGTGACGACGACTGAGACCGGCTGGAACTTCGCTGACCTGTGGGAGACCGTGGCCACGCGTATCCCCGAGGCGCTCGCACAACAGCAGGGCGCCCGCACGCACACGTGGGCCGAGTTCAATCGCCGCGCCAACGGCGTGGCCACTGCGCTGCTGCGCCCCGACTCGGCTGAGCAGGACAAGATCGCGCAGTACCTCTACAACTCGCCGGAATACCTCGAATCGATCTTCGCGGCCTTCAAGGCGGGCTTCGCCGTCGTCAACACCAACTACCGCTATGCCGCCGACGAGTTGGTCTACCTCTGGGACAACGCCGACGCAACTGCAGTGGTGTTCCACGGCACGTTCACCGATCAGTGCGAGGCCGTCCGCGATCGGGTTCCCAGAGTCACGCTCTGGCTCTGGGTCGACGACGGATCCGGCCCGTGCCCCGACTGGGCCACGCCGTACGAAGACGCCGCCGAGGCCGGCACCGATGACAATGTGCAGGCGTCTTGGGGTCGATCAGGCGATCACCTCCTGCTGCTCTACACCGGTGGCACCACGGGCATGCCCAAGGGGGTCATGTGGCGCCAGGACGACCTGTTCGGGGTGCTCGATGCGAACAACAAGAAGCGCATGCCACCCGAGCAAGACCTCGAGGCCGTCGCCGAACGGATCGCCAAGCCGGGCCCGCGCAACATGCCCGCTGCTCCGCTGATGCACGGCACCGGGCTGTTCAACGCGCTCAGCAACCTGATGATCGGCGGGTCGATCACCACCATGCAGGGC
>DASQFE010000242.1:0-4523 GCA_035633295.1 Ilumatobacteraceae bacterium
CGGTCGTCGTGATCGATGTCGTGGTACAGGTCGACGCCACTGCCAGCGGGCTGCTTCGCAACACGGCGACGGCCCGAAGCGCCACCATCGACCCGCAGCCGGGCAACGACAGTGCGTCCGTCGACGCCGTCATCGGCTTCGCCGCCGACATCCGGCTCACCAAGACCGTCACAACCTCACCGGTCGTGGCCGGCCTGCCCGTCACGTTCCGACTCACCGCCACCAACGCCGGGCCGTCACCAGCCACCAACGTCGCCATCACCGACACCCTGCCCGCCGGCCTCACGTTCCGCTCGTCCGCACCGGCCGGCTGCACGGCCGTGGATCAAACAGTGAGCTGCCCGGTGGGAGACTTGGCCCCAACCATCTCCGCCACGTTCGACATCGTCGCCGACGTCGACCCCGCAGCAGTGGGTGCCACCAGCAACACCGCCGAGGTCACGGCCGACACACCCGACCCCGACACCAGCGACCCGTCGAACCGGCCGACCGCTCCCTTCACGGTGACCGCTGTCGCCGATCTCACGGTCACCAAGGTGGCCAACACCGATCCGGTGGTGCCGGGGTTGACGGCCTCCTGGCGGATCACCGTGTCGAATGCCGGCCCATCTGTCGCCGCCCGCGCAACAGTGGATGACCCATTGCCCACCGGTGCGACGGCCACCACCGGCACCGACGCCCGGTGCACCGGCACCACTGCGCTGGCATGTGCCGTCGGCGATCTCGTCGTCGGCGCGAGTACCACCCTCGACGTCGTCGCCTCGATCGCTCCCGGCGCCGTCGGAAATCTGATCAATACAGCAACAGCCTCGTCGTCGGCGTCCGATCCCACCGCAGCGTCGTCGTCGGCCACCGTGGCGTTGGCGGCTCAGGTCAACCGCTCCGTGCGGATCACGCCACGATCGACATCCGTCGTCGCCGGGGACCCGATCACTGTCGACATCGCGGTTGGCAACGTCGGGCCGAGCGACAGTGCGGCCACGGTGGTGCGGATCCCGGTGCCGGCCGGTGTGACGTTCACCAGCGGCGACCCGCGGTGTGCACTGCAGGGGGCTGAGGTCGTGTGCACGATCGGCGTAGTAGCGCCCGGCGCCACCGTTGATCTGGCGGTGGTGTTCGCTGCCGAGCCCAACCGCACGTCGCCCGTCGCCTTCACTGCAACGGTGTCAGGCGCCGGCGCCGACAGCGACGCCAGCAACGACACCTCCTCGGCGTCGGTCGCAACAACGCCACGCGCGATCACGCTCGCCGTTCGTGGTGAGTGTCGCAACGATGTTCCCTGGTTGGTGCACACCGTCACGGGTAACTTCGCTTTCACCTCGGTCACGCTGCGCCTGGCCGGCGTCGACGTGGTGACGCGCGAGACGCGTGTGGTCGGCCCGACCGGAGCTCAGCTGTGGCCCGGCGCCACCGCCGACGCGGCGGGCAATGGCACGGACTGGCCCGGATGGGTCTTCGAGGACGGACAATGGGTGCAGGCCGATGATGGGTTCACCTGGGTGCGACCCACGATGCAGGTGACCGCCGAGGTGAACCCCACTGTCACGACCACGGTGGACTATCCCACCGGTTGCGCCGATCCGGTTCAGCTCGCCCTTCCGTCCACGGGCGGCGACTCGCAGTCGCCGGTCCAGATCGCCGTCGCCCTGCTGGTCGCGGGCCTGGCTCTGGTGCTGATTGCCGGCCGGCGTCGTCGGGCTCCTACTCCCTGAGTTCGCCGTTCGGTCGCGGCGTGAGCTCCCAGCTCAGCGTCGACGATGTCGATGCGATGTACGCCCGTTCAACTCCGCCCGCCACCTGGCGCCCTTGGCCTCACGAACGCACCTCGCCTGATCGCCAGAGCCGTCGCGATGATCCACGCGTCGCTCACGGTGAGGCCAATACGCTGGAACAGTCCGGTTGGCAAGCCGGTGGTCGTGAGCGCCAGCGCGGTTGCTGACGCAACGCCGGCAGCCAACCCCCAGTGAGCGAGCCTCCGATGGCCGAGAGCGAGGAGGGGCGAAGCCGCAAGGAGCGGCGTTGCGGAAAGCGTCAGGTAGCCGATGCCGGCAAAGATGCCGTGCAGGCGGTCGACAGTGTCGGAACGGTCGAGGGGTGCAGCCGCGACCGCCAGCGTTGCCAGTCCCGTGGCGGTTGCGGTGATCCACGCGCGTCCGCCGACCGTGGCGCGCAACGCCCATGCGAACACCGGGAGCGACAGGCCGAACGTGACGAATCCGGCGGTCATCAGCCAGCGAGTGTCAGCGCCGACCGCTGCCAGCTGGCTGATGGCGTCGTCGATCGAGGAGTATGGCATCGAGGTGGCCAAGGCAGCGATGAACCACGCGCCGATGAATCCCACCGGGCCGATCACCCCACCGAGAGCGGCGGTTCTGACCGGGTCGCGCATGGCGACAACGTAGAGGGTGCACGACGCCGCGAGCGATGTCCCAGCGAGCGAAGTGCAGCCCTGTGACGATGCGGAGCAGTAGACCGAACATGACCATCGAGGTAAGCCCGAGCTCCCGCTGGGAGATTCTGGAGTCTGGTTCGAACGAACCGCCTGGTACTCGCTGAGCTGTCGACCAAGGCGGTTGAGCGTTCTGCCCAGTTGAGGATCCGCGGACGACAACGCTTCGACGTGGTTCCACGACACTGACCAAGCTCGTTGGACGCAGCACGCATCAGCGGGCGGATGATCGCGGCGCTGCGTACCATGGCGATCATGGAAGCACCCACGAACCTGCGACACGACGAGCTTCGAACATGGGTTGACGCCATGGTCGCACTGTGCGAGCCCGACGACGTTCATTGGTGCGACGGCTCACAGGAGGAGTACGACCTGCTGACAGCAGGGCTGGTCGATGCCGGCACGTTCATCAGATTGAACGACGAACTCCGCCCGGACAGTTTCCTGGCTCGTTCCGATCCGAGCGATGTGGCGCGGGTCGAAGATCGAACGTACATCTGCAGCCGTACCGCTCAAGATGCAGGGCCGACGAACAACTGGATGGACCCGGCCGAGATGAAGGGCATCCTCGCCGGCCTGTTCAAGGGATCGATGAAGGGTCGCACGATGTACGTGATTCCCTTCAGCATGGGTCCGCTCGGTTCGCCGATCGCCCAGATCGGTGTCGAGATCAGCGACTCGGCCTACGTCGCGGTGAACATGAAGATCATGACCCGTATGGGATCAGCCGTGCTCGACGTGCTCGGCACCGACGGCGCGTTTGTTCCGTGCATGCACACGGTCGGGGCACCCCTCGAGCCCGGCCAGGCCGACGTGACATGGCCGTGCAACCCGACGCTGAAGTACATCGTGCACTTCCCCGAGGAACGTTCGATCTGGTCGTACGGCAGCGGCTACGGCGGCAACGCACTGCTGGGCAAGAAGTGTCTGGCGCTTCGAATCGCGTCGACGATGGCGCGCGACGAGGGCTGGCTGGCCGAGCACATGTTGATCATGGGTGTGACCGAGCCGAACGGCACGAAGACGTACGTCGCGGCGGCGTTTCCGAGCGCGTGCGGCAAGACGAACTTCGCGATGATCGAGCCTCCCGAGTCGTTCGTCGCTGCGGGCTGGAAGATCACCACCGTCGGCGACGACATCGCCTGGATCAAGCCCGGCGACGACGGCGAACTGCGGGCGATCAATCCCGAAGCCGGGTACTTCGGGGTTGCACCGGGAACGTCGATGGCCACCAACCCGAGTGCGATGGCAACGATTCGGGCCAACTCGATCTTCACCAATGTTGCCCTCACCGATGACGGCGACGTGTGGTGGGAGGGCATCGACGGCGACGCGCCTGCGCACCTGATCGACTGGCATGGCAACGACTGGACGCCCGCATCGGATCAGAAGGCCGCGCACCCGAACTCGAGGTTCACCGCACCCGCTATCCAGAACCCCGTTGTGGATCCTGAGTGGGACAATCCGGCGGGTGTCAAGATCAGTGCGTTCGTGTTCGGTGGCCGCCGTTCGGGCACCATGCCGCTGGTGCATCAGTCGTTCAACTGGGCGCACGGCGTGTACCTCGCAGCCACCATGGGCTCCGAGACGACCGCCGCAGCATTCGGCGAACAGGGTGTGGTGCGTCGAGACCCGTTCGCCATGCTGCCGTTCGCGGGCTATCACATGGCCGACTACTTCAACCACTGGCTGTCGTTCGGCCGCTCGATCGAGAACCCACCGCGAATCTTCGGCGTCAACTGGTTCCGACGGGACGACGAGGGCCGGTTCGTGTGGCCCGGGTTCGGTGAGAACATGAGAGTCCTGCAGTGGATCGTGGCACGAACGCAAGGCCACGCGAACGGTCTCGAAAGCCCGATCGGATGGATGCCACGTTTCCACGACCTCGACTGGACGGGCCTCGAAGACTTCTCCGAAGCGGACTACCTCCACGCCATGTCCATCGATCGCGACGACTGGGACAAGGAGATCCTGTCCCACGACGAGCTGTTCATCAAGCTCAACGACCGCATCCCCAAAGAGATGATCGCCATCCGCGACCTGACCCTCTCGGCACTATGGCGCTCCCCCCACC
>DASQFE010000243.1:0-8036 GCA_035633295.1 Ilumatobacteraceae bacterium
AGCACTGCAGCGCCACGACATCGAAGTCGTGGTCGCCGACGACGAGGTCACGGCCGAGCGTCGTCAACTGGCGCAGGAACTCGACGTGGAGATCATCGAGCGGCCGACTGGTTCAGCACTCGCGACGCTCATCCGATCGTGCGAGCTGGTGAGTCCGGCACCCGGCGTGCCCGAGACCCACGATGTCGTCACGACGGCGCAGACGATGGGCGTGGAGCTCGTGTCGGAGATCGAACTGGCCTACCGATGGGAACAGCAACGCAGCGGGGGAGCGCGTCCGATGCTGGCGGTCACCGGCACCGATGGCAAGACGACCACGACGTTGCTCGCAGTCGAGATGCTGCGCGCCGGTGGGCTGCGCACGATTGACGCCGGCAACACCGACACGCCGCTGGTCGACGCCATTGCCATGGATCTCGATGCGTTCGTCGTGGAGGCGACGAGCTTCCGTCTCGCCTGGACGCCGTCGTTCCGTGCCGAGGGCGCGGCCTGGTTGAATCTCGCCCCCGACCACTTGAACTGGCATCGTTCGATGTCGTCCTACGAGCTCGCCAAGGCGCAGGTGTTCGCGAACCAGCGACCGAACGACGTTGCCATCGGCTTCGTCGACGACGAGGTGGTGATGCGCCGCCTCGTTGGTGCCCCCGGCCGACACGTGACCTTCGGGGCGAGCGGCGCCGACTACCACGTGGCCGGCGGGTCGCTGCGCGGGCCGCACGGCGACATTGCTGCGACCGAGGCGATGCGGCGGAGCCTGCCGCACGACATCACCAACGCACTCGCCGCATCGGCGCTGGTGTTGGAGACGGGGCTCGTCGATGCATCGGCCGTAGCTACTGCACTCGCAACGTTCACCGGGCCGCCCCATCGCCTCGAGCACGTCGGAACGTGGAACGACGTGGCGTGGTTCAACGACTCGAAGGCGACCACGCCGCATGCCGCCGGCGCGGCGATTCGATCGTTCGACCACATCGTGCTCATCGCCGGCGGCTACGACAAGCACGTCGATCTGTCACCCATGGCAACCGATCGCAGCCATGTCGACGCCGTCATCGCCCTCGGGGCGACGGCGCCGGCAATCATCGCCGCGTTCGACGGGGTGGCTCGTTGCGATGTCGTCGACGACATGGCCGCCGCCGTCGAGCTGGCACGCGCCATCGCCCGCCCGGGATCCACGGTGCTGTTGTCGCCCGGATGTGCCAGCTTCGATCAGTACCGCAGCTTCGAACACCGTGGTGAGCACTTCCGAGCGCTCGTCACGAACAACCCTCACGATCACCCCCACGATCACCCCCACGATCACCCCCACGAGGAGCACGCATGTCCAGCACCTTGACCGTTGCCGACCGGCGCCGAGCGGCACTCGACCGCCTCCAGGCAAGCGAGAACCCCAAACGACCATCGCACGGAGGGGCCAACGAGCGTCGGCCCGTGCGGGTCGCTGAACGTCGTACTCCCCGGGTGGTCGCTGCCCGGGAGGTTCTCGGCCCGCCGCCTGGCACCTACTATGCCATCGCCGGCGTGGTGACGGTGCTCGTGATGCTCGGCCTCGTGATGGTGTTGTCGGCATCCGCCGTCACCGAAGCCAACCTCGGGCACTCGCCATACCGGGTCTTCGCCAAGCAGGCGATGTGGGCTGCCATTGGTCTGGTCGGCCTCGTCATCGTCGCCCGGATCCCCTACCGGTCGTGGCGTCGATACGTGATTCCGCTCGGGCTGCTCGCGGCAGCCGCGATGGCAGCGCCGTTCGCTCCCGGTATCGGTGGCAGCGTGAATGGTGCTCACTCGTGGGTGCGGCTCGGCCCGCTCAGCCTCCAGCCATCGGAATTCCTCAAGCTCGCGGTGATCGTGTTGGCCGCCGATCTCCTCACACGTCGACGTGACGAACTCGCAGATCGTCGCGCCACGCTCGTCCCCCTCGGCCTGTTGGCCACGATCGGTGCGGGGTTGTGTCTGGCTCAGGGCGACCTCGGCTCGGCCGTTGTACTCGGCGCGATCGTGTTCAGCGTGGCATGGATTGCCGGAGTACCAGTCACGCCGCTGGCCGTCATGGTGGCCGGTGCGGTGGGCGCAGCGCTGCTGTTCGTCGTGTCGAGTCCACGCCGGCTCGACCGGTTCACGGCATTCACGAACGTATCGGGGGAAAAGGATCACCTCGCCTATCAGACCTACCAGGGCTTCTTGAGCATGGCGTCGGGTGGACTCTCCGGATCAGGGATCGGTGGGAGCAAGGGCAAGCTGGGATATCTGCCCTATGCCCACAGCGACTTCATCTTTGCGGTCATCGCCGACGAACTCGGCCTCGTGGGCACCGTTGCGGTCATCGGTGGATTCGTGATGCTCATCGGACTCGGCATCCAGGTCGCCCTCGCCACGACCGACCGATTCGGCATGCTGCTCGCAGGTGGTTTGGCCGCATGGTTCGGCGTTCAGGCGATCGTCAACCTCGGCGGCGTCACCGGCCTGATGCCGGTGACCGGGCTGACGTTGCCGTTCTTCTCGGCCGGCGGTAGTTCGTTGTTCGTCAGCATGATCGCCGCCGGCCTGCTGTTGAGCGTGGCCCGGCGGGTCAATGAGCGCCCCGAGCGCGCTGAGCGCTCTGCGCGCGCTGAGGGCTGAGCGTGAACGTGTTCGCCGTTGTCACCGGTGGCGGAACCTCGGGACACGTGCTGCCGGCGCTTGCCGTGGCCGATGCGCTCGTGGCCGCAGGTCATGACGCGACGAGTATCAGATACGTCGGCGCGCAGCGCGGTATCGAGACCCGCCTCCTCCCGGCCACGCCCTATCCGCACGACTTCCTCGACGTCGTCGGCTTCCAACGCCGCATCACGAAACAGAACCTCGCGTTCGTCACGAAGATGACGAGTGCCACGCGCCGGGCGACCACCCTGTTGCGCCGGTGGGCCCCGAAGGTCGTGGTGTCCGTCGGCGGATACGCCAGCATGCCGGCGGTGTTCGCCGCTCGACGGTTGCAGATCCCGGTCGTGGTGGTGTCGTACGACCGCACGCCCGGCCGCGCCAGCCGACTCGCTGCCCGACATGCCGCTGCATGTGCCGTTGCGTTCGACAACTCGTTGCTCCCGCGGGCGGAGTTGACCGGGGCGCCTGTTCGTCGGGTGATCCTCGATGTCGAGCGGTCCGGTCCCCAACGGTCGGCCGCTCGCGCCGCGTTCGGCATCGCCGACGATCGGTTCCTCGTGGCCGTCATGGGCGGCTCGCTGGGTTCGGGAGTGCTGAACACAGCGATTGCCGACTACCTGCAGGCTCACCGGCACGATCGATCGCTGGCTGTTCGCCAGGTGGCCGGAGAGCGCTTCGCCGAGAGCATCGAGACGGTGGGGGATGAGGCCGGCGGCGTGGTCCATCAAGTCGTGGCGTACGAATCCGCAATGGAGGCGGTGTACGCCGGATGCGACCTGCTCATCGGGCGTGGCGGAGCGAGCACCGTGCACGAGGTCGCCGTCACCGGGACGCCCGCGATCCTGGTGCCCTGGGCCGACGCGGCCGACGATCATCAGACCGACAACGTCCACTGGCTCGCCGACGCCGGCGGCGCCGTGCTGCTCTCCGAGAGCGATCTCGGAGAACTCGGCGAGCACATCGAGGCGCTCCGCAGCGATCCGTCGAAGTGTAGCGAGATGTCGGCCGCGGCCCGTCGACGCGGAGAGATCAATCGATCGGGTGCATTGGCCGAACTGATCGAACGCGTCGCCGTAACATCTGCCTCATCGTGACGCCACTCGTCTCCGCTTCTGCCCGCTCCGATGTCGCGCCGTCGTTCGATTCGATGAGCGTGGGTGCAGTCGATCGCCTTCACGCTCGGCCGGTTCCGGATGTCTCGGTACCGGTCGCGCCGCTCGATCTGGCAATCCCGCATCGTCTCCATGTGGTGGGCGTCGGCGGCCCGGGCATGAGCGCCGTGGCGATCGCACTCGCCGAGATGGGGCACAGCGTCTCGGGGTCGGATCTGCGTGACCATCCAGTGCTGGAACGGGTGCGCGCAGCACACGTCGATGTGCACGTCGGCCACGATCGTGCCCTTGTGCACGGAGTCGACGCCGTGACAGCATCTACGGCGATCCCTGATCGCAACATCGAACTCGACGAGGCGCGCACTACCGGTGTCCGCGTGTTGACCAGGGCCGGCATGTTGTCGTCGATCTGCGCTCAGGCCGACTCGATTGCAGTTGCAGGGACGCATGGCAAGACCACGACCACATCGATGCTGATGCTGGTGCTCGCCGAAGCCGAACTGCGTCCGAGTTTCATCGTGGGCGGTGATGTCACCGATGTGGGAACAGGGGCCCAGTGGACATCAGGCAGATGGTTGGTGGTCGAGGCCGATGAGAGCGACGGCACTCATCTCGAACTGCCGCTGTTTGCCACAGTGCTCACCAATGTGGAGATCGACCACCTCGATCACTACGGCTCGTACGACGCGATCATCGACAGCTTCGACCAGTACCTGGCCCAGGTTCCAGGTCCGAAGGTCTTGTGCGGCGACGATGACGTGTGCGTGGCGCTCGCTGCCCGCCACGATGCCATCACCTACGGGCTCTCGGCAACGTGTGATGTCCGAGCCGTCGATGTTGTGCCAACGACGGGTGCATTCACCTTCACCGTCGAGCGACGAGGTGCCGGCGGAACTCATGAGCCACTCGGCAACATCGAACTGCCGCTGCGCGGACTCCACAATGTCACCAATGCCACGGGCGTCGTTGCCATGGCGCTCGAACTCGGCGTTGCGTTCGGCGACATCGCTTCTGCCCTCAGCCGATTCGGGGGTGTTGCGCGTCGATTCGACGTTCGGGGCAGCGATCGCAACGCCACGTTCGTCGACGACTATGCGCACCTTCCGACCGAGATCGACGCAGTGCTTGCTGCCGCCCGCGGGAGCGGCGACGGCTGGCAGCGCGTGATCGCTGTGTTCCAGCCGAACCGGTACAACCGCATTGCCGAGATGTGGCACGAGTACGCGCACGCATTCACCAACGCCGATCTCGTGGTCCTGACCGACATCTACCCGTCCGGGACCGTCCCGATTCCCGGTGTCACCGGCAAGCTGATCGTGAACGCGGTGACGGAGGCCCATCCGGAACTCCGGGTGGTGTGGCTCCCGCGGCGCAGCGATCTCGTGTCGTTCCTGTCCACTGAGGTGCGCTCCGGTGACGTGTGCATCTCGATGGGATGCGGTGACATCGCCACACTGCCGAGCGAGGTGCTCGATGCACGCCGACGATGACGCCGACCGCCTGGCCGATCGCGTGGCGACCGCGGTCGACTCACTTGGGGCACTCGCTGAGCAGGGCGTTGCGCTCGGCCCGCTGACGACCTATCGCGTCGGCGGGCCGGCGGCGGTGTTCGTTCGGGCCCGAACGCGCGACGATCTCGTACGCGTCGGTGCTGCCGGGCAGGTGTCAGGGCTCGATGTGCTGCCGATCGGGCGCGGCTCCAACATGCTGATCGCTGACGCTGGATTCGACGGAATTGCGGTCACACTGGTCGACTTGGCCGACACGCTCGACATCGACCGGAGCGGTTCAGTGGTGACCGCCTCGGCAGGCTTGTCGCTGCCTGTGGTTGCCCGGAAGACCGCGGCGGCGGGGCTCACAGGGTTCGAATGGGCTGTGGGTGTTCCCGGGTCGATCGGCGGTGCCGTGAGGATGAACGCCGGCGGGCACGGATCGGACATGGAGGCTTCGTTGATCGACGTCACGATCGTCGACCTTGCAGAAACCGGCGAACGGACCGGCGAACGGACCGTCGCAGCGTCCGACATCGGACTCAGCTTTCGGCACAGCGAACTGGCGGAGTCGGCAGTGGTTGTCGAGGCCCGCCTGCAGCTCGCCCCCGGCGATCGCCGCGAATCAGAGCGCATGATCTCCGAGATCGTCAGCTGGCGGCGAGCCAACCAACCGGGCGGCCAGAACGCGGGGTCGGTGTTCGTCAACCCGGTGCCCGGTGAGGTGAGTGCGGGTGCCCTGATCGATGCCTCCGGGCTCCGAGGGCTCCGTGTCGGATCGGCGCACGTGTCGGACAAGCACGCCAACTTCATCCAGGTCGATGACGATGGCAGTGCCGACGACGTCCACGCGCTGATGCAAATCGTCCGCGATCGGGTCGAATCGGCGAGCGGGTACGTACTGCGCAGCGAGATCCGCCTTGTCGGATTCGGCGAGGCCGGGCACTGACATGGCGGGGCACTGACATGGCGTGGAGGCGCCGAGCGTCGCAGGCGGCAGAGCCAGAGGGGATCACGACGGTGCCCGATCAGGCCGACGCGGGCCATGTCGACGGCGGCCATCCCGACGTCGTCGTGCTCGATGAGCTGTCGAAGGTGTTCGGCGACACCGGGTCGGTGTCCGATTCGGCCACCGAACCGGAACGGTCGATCATTGCGATCGGCGGTGACGACGACTTCCCCGATGCGGTGTACCTCGACGAGCAGGTCAGCGACGGCTCGGTGAGTGCACCGGTCTTCATCGACGACGACGGCAGCAGTGATGCACTCATGCCCAAAGACGCCACGTCACGGGGTATCGAGCCGCGACTGCGACAGCGTCGGATCGGAGTGCGCCGGGCGGCGAGCCGCAAACGACTCTGGTGGGCAGCGCTCGGCCTCATGGTCGTACTCGTCGTGGTTGGCGTACTGGCAGTGCTCGGCTCGCCGTGGTTCGCCGTCGACTCGGTGACGGTGACCGGCAACGTGTACACCGACGCGGACGAACTCGCGGCCGTCGTTGATGACCTCCGAGGTACCCCGGTACTGCGCATCGACACCGACGAGGTCGAGGCACAGCTCGAGGCCATCCCCTGGGTGCAAGTCGCGCGCGTCAGCACCTCCTTTCCTGATTCGGCCTCGATCGAGATCCGCGAGCGGACTCCGGTGGCATCGATGCTCGGCGAGGACACCCGCTCGCGGGTGCTCGATGCCGACGGCCGTGTCCTCTCCGTCATCGAGGGCCAACCGGTTGCGCTCGTGTGGATCAGCGGCGAGGGCACCCTCGACCTCGGCGCCGGCGACTTCGCTCCCATCGGCTCGTCGGCGGCCGCCTCGCTCGTGACCAAGCTCACCCCGACGATTCGCTCGCGGGTCGAGTCGATGGTGGTGACACCCGACGGTTCGAATCTGGTGCTCGTGCTGACGAGTCCGAGCGGCCCGATCGAGGTGCGATTCGGTTCGGCGATCGGCGACAACGCCCAGATCGAGAAGCTCGTGCGCCTCGAACGAAAGCTCGCCGACGTTGGTGACGACCCCGTGTCGGTGATCGACGTTTCGACGGCCGAGGTGACCGTGCGATGATGGGTCGCTGACCGTCCCCATTCTCCGGATGCGGACCTGGCAGGATATGCGAACGCAGAATCCAGCGCTCGCTCGTCTGAAACGAATCAATTCATGAACCAGAACCAATGGAGGATCATCTGATGGTCGGCGCTCCGCAGAATTATCTCGCCGTGATCAAAGTCGTCGGGGTCGGTGGTGGCGGCGTCAATGCCGTCAACCGCATGATCGACGCCGGGCTCAAAGGCGTCGAGTTCATCGCCGTCAACACCGATGCCCAGGCACTGCTGATGAGCGATGCCGATGTAAAGCTCGACATCGGACGTGACCTCACCCGTGGTCTCGGGGCCGGCAGCGACCCCGAAGTGGGCCGCTCGGCCGCCGAGGCGCACCACGACGAGATCGAGGAGATGGTCCGCGGCGCCGACATGGTGTTCATCACGGCGGGCGAAGGCGGCGGTACCGGTACCGGTGCGGCCCCGGTCATTGCCGAAATCGCCCGCGAGGCGGGTGCACTCACCGTCGGTGTGGTCACTCGGCCGTTCTCGTTTGAGGGTCGTCGTCGTGCTGTGCAGGCCGACAACGGCGTCCAGAAGCTCAAGGAGAAGGTCGACACCCTGATTGTCATCCCGAACGATCGGCTGCTCACGGTCGCCAACGACAAGACGAGCGTGCTCAACGCGTTCAAGATGGCCGACGAAGTGCTCCTCCAGGGCGTCTCGGGCATCACCGGTCTGATCACGACGCCGGGTCT
>DASQFE010000244.1:0-4483 GCA_035633295.1 Ilumatobacteraceae bacterium
CCCCACGTCAGCAATCGGCACCCCTTCGCTCGGCCAGCATGAAACAATGCAACCGAGTTCGACGCCACGCAGTCAACGGCGGGAACCTGAACGTCGGATGAATCTTCGTCTGCGATCACGACTCGGGCGACCTCACGCTTCTGCCCTGAACCAAGCCGCCAACCCGCTCGAGAAGCGCGCACCCCAACGAGCACCGGGCGAGCGATATCGGGCAGAACAGGCAGCAGGACGACGCACCCAACACGTAGCTCGTAACGCGACCACGGTGAGCACTCGGCCCCGGACCCACTCACAGTAATTGCCGGGCGCTGAGAAGGGCACAAGCCGAGTGCCCGAGAACGGCAAACCGGCTCCGCCATCGGCCGGGGCGAGACGTGCCGCAGCCCGCCGAGGATCAACGGCGGTACTGACGCTTCACATGAAGGCTCGTCGACTCGCCGGCCATGGTCGGGGTCAGCGGTCCCTGTCGGCTGCAGCAGCGTTCAGCCAGCGGGCCAGAGTGTCGTCGTCGTCGACGACGTCGTCGGGGAGCACGACGTACTGCTTGCGCGGCGGCTGGTCGGGTGCGTAGCGCAGCTGGTGCGCTCCAGGGAGCGCCATCGCCTCCTCGTACCGCGGCGCAAGCAGCTTGACCGCGAACCCTGCGCTCGACAGCGACGCGATCGGAACCCCGTCGGCATAGACCATGGTCCCGCCGAACATGCGCCGGGTGGACACCGAGAAGGCCAGTGACGCCACGACTTCGAGCAGCCGCTCGTCGTACCGCCCGGGTGAGCGTCGCTCCGGATCGGTCACGCTGTGATCCTACCCAGCCGTCGCGGCCGGCCTGGTCGAACGTCGGACAGCCTGGGGCGCCCGAGGGGACTCCGTTTTCGGCGCGGGTGTCCGCGCGAGACCGGTCGCCTCCGCGATGTCGGCCGTCGAGCGGTGTTTCGGTCCGTAGGCCACCAGCACAAGATCGATCGTGACTTCTCCCGCATCGAACCTCACGATGGTCTCGGGTTGCACTGAGTAGCTCGTTGTCTGCCGGTGCCCATGAAGCTGGTGTCGGACCGGTTTTCGTTCAGGAGGATCGGGGTCAGGTCGCCGCGGCGGCGAGCAGCAGGATCGCGCTGGTGGTGAAGATGGGGGCACAGAGCCGGTAGACAATGAACGTGTTGCGTCCGGCGGTCAGAAGCGAGACCACGGCCATCACGATCAGGAGACCGGCGGTGGCGATGTAGGCGACGGTCGCCGTCGTCGACGTGTGGTCGCCGATGAGGGTGATCGCAGCAGTCAGTGCGCCGGCGAAGATCAGGGTGACGCCCTCGAGGATCCATTCCATGGTGATCACCCGCCCGTTCTCGGCGCCGATGTCGCCGAAGCTCTTGACGACGGAGCGCGTGGGGAACAGGTGGGCGACCCCCCAGCCGATCGTGACCGCCGCCGCGATGAGCGCCAAGGCCGTTCTCATCGCGCGGGGTGAGGCGGTGTGGGGTGGTAGCGGAAGTCGCAGCGGTCGGCGCCGCCGGCGATGGTACCCGTTCGGGTGAAGGTGATGCCGACCGGGGTTCCGTACTGGTCGGCCACCCGGACGTCTTGGGCGCAGATGGTCCGTTCGCACAGGTCGCTGAGGCCGAGTTGGCGGTAGTAATCGGCGACGGCGCAGCGGGTGATGTCGAGTCCGTGGCCGCCCAGGAGCTCGACTTCGTGGAGCTGCCATGCGGGGGGCGCGTAATAGAAGCGGCGGAGCAGCCGCGACTGCCAGCGGAGCCGGTCCCACGGGTCGCTGTAGCGGAGGCGGGCGATCCGATGCAGCCCGGCGTGGGCGGCGCGGTTCGCCTCGAAGACGACGTCGGCGACGAGTTCGGTCGCAGCATCCGCGTCGGTGCCTCCTGCGATCAACGCCTGGTGGAGGGCGATGGTGAAGGCGGACTGGGAGAGGAGGTGCCGGCCGCCCGCGTTGAGCTGTGGGGGGATCTTCGCGGCGAGCCCGCCGAAGCTCACGCATGCAGCGTCGACGGCTTGGACGGCCGTGCGTTCGCCGAGTCGAGGCCCGAGGACCGAGCAGGCCGCCGTCACGGTTCCTCGGGGTGGCCGACGGGTTCGGCCGGTGCCGACGATGCCGGCCGGTGTGGGGCCAGGCACGAGCGACGACGCCGGCATCTCGGAGCGGAGGTCGTGTGCCAATAGCGGCGCGCTGCGGCCGCGGCGGGCCAGTGCGCGGTCGAGTGCGGCGATGAAGAGCCCGCGTCCCGGTCGGGTGGATCGCTCGACCACCGTGTCGTTCATGTACGCCCGATCGAAACGGTGGAGGGGGCAGCCGGTCATGGCGTCGAAGGACGCCCCGAGGTCGAGGGTGGTCGTGACGCCACAGGTAGGTGACGCGTCGACACCGACCACACCGACCACGTCAAACCCGCTTCGCTGGTAGTCGGCGATCTCTCGGGCGATCCGGCGGGCCAGGCGACGGTACCGCAGCGACGTGTAGGCGGTGAGCACCGGGAGGGCGGGCCGGACGATCGGGCCGAGCCACCGACGACCGTGCAGGACCAGCAGGTACCGCTTGAGCACCCCACCCCAGGCGAGCTGCTCGGGACACGGCATCTGATAGATCCCGATGCCACCCCGAAGGTAGGGGCCGACCACCTCGTCCACCGCACCGGGACGCCAGGCGCCACCCAAGTACCGGGTGTTCTCGTTCAGCAGGCAGTGCGACACGAACACCACCCGTCCGCTGCGCTCGTCGGCAAGGCTGGCCCTCAACCGAAGGGCACGACTCGACGAGGAGATCGCCTCGGATGATCCGGTCACGTCCTCAGTCTCCACCCCGCCGAGCCTGACGACAAGGGCGCCGCCGTCCGCAGTTCAACCCGACCGTTACATGCCGTGCGTGTAGGGCGCTGAGCGGCGAGGGTACCGTCTCCAAGCGCGGAGCCGATCTCCAGCAGGGGGTGCGTTTTCATGGAGGATGATGGTCCGGTGGTCTTGGCGAACACGGTGGCGAATGGTCAACTGCGAATCGTGGGGACCGGCCGGCCCGGGGAGCGCTGGTTGGGATGAGGGCGGCGGTCGCGACCCGGTATGGGCCGCCCGAGGTCGTCCGAGTCGTCGACGTGCCGCGTCCGGTGCCGGCGGCCGACGAGCTGCTGGTTCGTGTGCACGCCACGACGGTCAACCGGACCGATTGCGGGTTCCGTTCGGCTCACCCGTGGTTCATACGGTTCTTCACCGGCCTCACCAGACCGAAGCGGCGGATACTCGGCAACGAGTTCGCCGGGATCGTCGAGGCGGTCGGTGCCCGGGTCGACCGGTTCGCGGTCGGTGACCGTGTCTTCGGGTACGACGACACGCGTTTCGGTGCCCACGCCGAGTACCTGACTATCGGCCAGGACGCCACGGTCTCGACAATGCCGGACGGGCGTGACTTCGAGGTCATGGCGCCGGCGACGGAGGGTTCTCACTACTGCCTCGCGTACCTGCGCATCGCGGGCGTCGGCGAGGGCGACGAGGTTCTCGTGTACGGGGCGACGGGAGCGATCGGTTCAGCGGCGGTACAGATCGCCAGGAGCCTCGGCGCCCGGGTGACGGCGGTGTGCGACAGCGAACACGTCGATCTCGTGTCGGGGCTCGGCGCGGGCCGGGTGATCGACCGGACGACTATCGACTTCACCGCGGACGGACGGCGTTACGACGTCATCCTCGATGCGGTCGGGAAGTGCTCGTACCGCCAGTGCCGTCATCTGCTGAAGCCGCAGGGAATCTGGACCTCCACCGACCTCGGACCGTTCTCGCAGAACCCGGCTCTCGTCCTGATGACGCGCTGGTCGCGTGGTCGGCGTGTGTTGTTCCCGATTCCGACGGTCGATCGGGAGATGGTCGAGTACCTGAAGGGCCTGGTCGAATCCGACCAGTTCACCCCGGTGATCGACCGCACTTATGACCTGAGTGACATCGTCGAGGCCTACCGATACGTCGAGACCCAGCGGAAGATCGGCAACGTCGTCATCACCGTCGCACGGCAGGGCCATGGGTAAGAGCCGAGGCTCGGAGTCGCCTACCTCACGAACAGCCCGATTGGCACTGCGTAGACCAAGACGAGCAGCAGGGTGAGCGGGCTGGCGGCCCACCAGCGACGCTGGCCACTCGCCCGCACGGCGCCGAAGACGAGCGCCACGAGCCAGACCGCGCCAATGAGCTGGTAGGCCGTTGCGAACCAGGAACCCGGGCCCATCAGCCACTGCCACGTCGCCGAAGCCTCAAGAAAGCCGAACAGCATGAGCGCCGCGACCGCGACCTCGGCGACCATCGTGGTGCAGCCGAACGGGACGGCCGTCGCGAGGGCGAGCAGTCCGAACGACAGCGCGAAGCCGAGCCGGGTCCCCGTCGCACGAGCGGCGAGCAACAGAAGCGCGGCGATGAGCGCCGTGCTCGCGAAGAAGAGTGGAGCCTGATACCAGACCTGCACGGGATACTGCCGTTCGGTGGGCAGGGCGAGTGCCGA
>DASQFE010000245.1:0-2731 GCA_035633295.1 Ilumatobacteraceae bacterium
GGCGACAACTCAGCCTCGCCGATCGCACGATCGTCCGGCGGGACACGACCCGTGTGATGCCCTATCCCTACCTGCGGCCGTCGAAGACCGGCCAGAGCGTGTTCATCTGATGGGTCGGACCAATCCGACCGGACAGACGCCCGTCAGCGGGGATCTCGCCGAGCAGCGGGACATCTGGCGCTTCGATCACAGCTGGAACGGACTCGTGTTCCCCGAACCCGACAGTCTGCTGCGCGCCGCGCAAACGCGGATTCTCGGCACGATCATCGGTTCCCCAATGGTCCCCGAGACGCTGGACATCGCGGTCGGGTTGGGGCCGCGATGGCTTGCCAACGGAGTCGCCAAGCAGTGCCGTACCCGGATGAACGGCATCCGGGCCCGCTGGGACCACGAGTTCGACGCGCCGGACGAACGAACCTCGAACCGCCTGCGACGGGCGATCGACGCGATGGACGACCGGGTGACGCGCCGCATCTGGACCCCGACCGATCGTGACGGCACACCCCCACCGTTCGAGCATCGCTTGCCACTGACGATCGACGAGTTCGAACGGTCGCTCCCGACGCTGCCACGGCCGATGTCGTTCGATCGTTGGCAGGACGACCGCTATTTCGCGTGGCAACGGCTCGCCGGCTCCTGCCCCGTGTCGCTGACCTGGATCGAGCCCGGACGGGTCGCCGAGGTGCTCGCCGAGTTCCCGGTGTCGGCGGAACAGTTCGCGGCGACACGTTCAGGTGACTCGTTGGCGGCCGCCGACGAACAGGGTCGGCTGTTCCTCGTGAACCATGCGATCCTCGACGGGATCGATCCGGGCGTCGCCGACGGCTGGCGACGCTGGCTCCCCGCAGTGAAGGGCCTGTTTGCGTTGACCCCTGACCGCAGTGAACTCTGGCCGGTCGCCATCCAGTGCAGCCAGACGCCGTCGCCCGACCACGTGGTGGTCACGCCTGCCGACAAGATCGCATGGACGATGGCCAAAGCGTCGTTCCAGGTCGCCGAAGCAACGTGGGCGGCCGTGGCCGAACGACGCATCGGCTGTCACCTGGTGATCGGGGCGATCACGCTGGCGATGTTCCGGAATCTCGACACGAATCACCCGATCCGGGTTCTGCTCAGCCCGCACGTGGAGTACACGCTCGCCATCGACCTGGCGACGAAGGATCAGCTCGCGGCGGGCGGACTCATCCCCGAGCTGTACGCGGTGTCGGACGACGGTTGCGTCGAGCTGTGCCAGCGGGCGTGGAAGGGCTACGACTGGTACGAGCGATCGATGCGACGGGAGTTCGCCCGCAGGGGCGTCGCTGATCCCGACGTGCTCCCCGACTACCCCGCTCGTGACGACCTCCGACGGGTTGGGAACGCAATCGAGGCCTTCGTGACTCGCTACGTGGCGCTCGAGTACCCCGACGACACCGCCGTCGCCGCCGACACGCAGCTGGCCGAGTGGATCAGCGAGATCCAGTCGCACCATGGCGGCCGCCTCGCGCACATCGGAGCCGGCGAGCACCGCATCGACACGATCGACGCGCTGCGCGAGTTCGTTGCCGACATCATCTGGCGGGCGACGGCGTTCCACCACGCGGTGACTGCGGGCACCTTCGACTCGATGGGGTTCGTTCCGAACATGCCCGCCGCGCAGTTCGCCCCGCCACCTCACCCAGCCGAACACGACGACGGCCACCACCTGGCGATGTTGCCGCCCCGCAGCGCCATGGATCGCCAGATCACCGAAGCGTGGCGGGTGTCGAACACCCGGCTCAACCAGCTCGGGCGCTATGCCCGTCGGGCGTTCTGGCCCGACGCCGACCCTCTCGTCGAGTCGTTCCGCGGTGCGCTTGCGATCGTGGAGGCCGAGATCGACGAAGCCAACCGCAACCGCTATCTGCCGTATCTCGCGTTGCGGCCCTCGGGGATCGCCAACAGCATCCAGGTCTGACCACACCGCCAGCCGAAGTGGGCCACTCGAGGGCAACGTCGATAGTTTCCCGGCGTGCGTCAACGACTCCTGCTCCTGTCCGTTGCATCGATCCTCGTCGTTGCCGCTTGCTCCGCCGACGATGACACCGGTACATCGACGGCTGCGGTGGAGCAGTCAACGACGAGCGAGCCGGCCGCTGAGTCGACAACGCCGGGAACAACACCGGCCACGGATGCACCGGTCGCTACCGAAGCCCCGCTGGAACCGTTCGAGGTTCTGCCACCCGGCCCATATGCCGTGGGAGTCAAGACCATCACGATCAACGCCGACAGTGAGCGGCCACTCACGGTCGATGTGTGGTTCCCGCTTGACGACGCGGCGGGCGCTCCGGCACACGAGTACACCTTGATCCCGGGCCTCGTTGACGTGTCCGACAACGCCGTCGATGCAGAACCGACATCGATGTCGTCCGACGGCCCCTTCCCGCTGGTGGTCTACTCCCACGGCAGCGGCGGTCTTCGTTACATCGCCTCCGACTACACCGAGGCGATCGCCAGCTACGGCTACATCGTCGCCTCCGCCGACCACACCGGCAACACCACGCTCGACGGCCTGCTCTGCACCGGCACCACCGGTCCGGTGACTGCCCTCAATCGGGTGAACGACATCCAGGCGATGATCGATGCGATGCTCGACCCGACGAGCATCGAAACTGTCGGATTCGTCGCCAACGTCGACCCGGAGAGCATCGCCGTCACTGGTCACTCGGTCGGGGGCTTCACGACCTTCGCGGCGGTCACGGGCTACGAGAAC
>DASQFE010000246.1:0-10312 GCA_035633295.1 Ilumatobacteraceae bacterium
CCGACCCCGAAGCTGCCGCACTCGCCCAGTTCGTCGGCCAGCTCGACCAGCGTGTCGACCAGTGCGCCCAGGCTGCCATCACCGCGCGGCGTCGGTCGCTGGGCGGTGGCCACGACGATTCCGCTCAGGTCGAGTGCAACACCCTGCGCTTTGGTTCCGCCGACATCGATGCCGACACGCCGTGACGGGCCGGCAGTCGGGTTCACGCCTCGGCGCGAACTTTCAGTTCGCGCACCGTGTTGAGGATGCGCACCTCGGCGCGTCGCTTCACGAAGCCGGGCAGTGGGATGGCGAGGTCGATCTGCAGGTCGTAGCGCACCGTGGTGCGATCGTCGCCATCGGGGTCGAACCGCCAGACGCCGTCGATCGATCGCTGGATGTCGCCGCTGAGCATCGTCCAACCCATCTCGAACGGGGCGTTCGTGTAGTCGTACTTCAGCGTGTAGTGCGTGCTGCGCCCCAGCGCCGACGCTCGAAACTCCACCTCGAGCGGGCGGCCGAGATCGTCGGTGGCACGGATGTTGACGTCTTTGATGTCGTGCGCCCACATCGGGTAGCTCTCGAGGTCGAGAGCAATCTGCCACACACGCTCGTGAGGGGCGTCGATGGTGATGATCTCGGTCGCAGTCTCAGCCATGTTCGCCATTCTTGTCGATCTGAGCATCGAATGTGTCGACATCGGGGCGGGGCGCGAACACGCCGTGGAATGCACACCACAATCCGTTCAGACCAATGCCGAACATCGGCACCAATACGCCGACTGCCAGCGACGTTCCAGGCGAGCCATCGTCGGCCTCCGATCGGAAGATCGCCGTCGCAAGGCCCACCGCGGTCTGCACGACCAGCATCGACAACATGATTCGACGCACCCGGGGCGGAGTCGGCGATCCGAGCAGCAGATAGACCTGGGTGACCGAGATCTGCTCCTCGCGGCTGCGCTGCACGGCGTTGAAGAACGACCAGATGAACGCAAACACGCCGACGGCGAACAACGCCATAGCCGTGATCGCGCCGACCCACTGGCTCGCCGTCGAGAACACGACAGCAGCGGTGACCGCAGTGACGACGAACGCGAACGTGCCGATCACGTCGGCGAACACGATGATGTCGCCGGCACGCGCGGAAGCGTCGGGGGTGTCGCTCACGGTTGCCAGTCTGCCAGCGTGGTCAGTCGGTCAGTCGTACACACCGAGCGCCTCGCCCAGGCGACGGGCGAGTACATCGTAGGCGAACTCGTCGAGCGCCCGCTGTCGTGACCGCTCCCCCATTCGGCGCCGAAGGCCGTCGTCTGCGAGCAGCCGGTTGAAGGCGTCGACCACCGACTGCACGTTCTCAGGGTCGGAGATGACGATGCCGGTTTCACCGTCGGCGACGGCTTCGGCGGCACCGCCGGAATCGCCCGCCACCTGGGGAACGCCACATGCAGCGGCCTCGACGAACACGATGCCGAAACCCTCCTGTTCGAGCCCGCCCCACCGGTTGCGGCAGAGCATCGTGAAGATGTCACCACATCCGTAGAGCAGCGGCAGGTCGGCGTTCGGGATCCGTCCGAGGAATCTGACCGGTGCGTCGAGCTCGGCCGCCAGCCGTTCGAGGCGGTCACGATCGCGCCCGCCGCCGGCGATGACGAGGAGGAGATCCGGTCGGGTCAACCGCAGCCGCGCGGCGGCTCGAATGGCGGTATCGAAGCCCTTGCGGGGAACGAGCCGCGACACACCGACGATGACCTCGGCATCGATCGGAATGCCGAAGTGCTCGCGGGCGGCTGCGCGCTCATCGGCCGACAGGGGTCGGAACTTGTCGGGGTCGACGCCGCAGGGCACGACGGTGATCGGCAACTCGCGCCCGGCCGCATGCTCGCCCTCGGCCGCCGGGTACCCACCGGCCGCGATGATCTTGCGGGCCCGACGCAGTGTGTACGCCAGTGTCTGCTTGGCTCCGGGGAGCCGCCCGGGCACCGTGACCTCGGCGCCGTGCAGCACGAGGTCGTAGGGAAGCTGCAGCGACGGCCCGATCAGCCCCAGTGGAACGGCGGGGTCGATGACGACGAAGTCAGCGCCGAAGTCCTTTGCGAGTTCGTTGACCTGATGGACCATCCAGGGGTGGGGAAGCAACACGGGCTCGCGGGTCCGTTCGATGCGGTACGGCTCGCCGGCGTCGAACTCGGTCGTGCCCGCGTACGGGCTGGTGAGCACGGCGAACGACTCGGGAGGAAGCCGGCGCCACCACTCCCACAGCAGCGATTGGATTCCGCCGATCTTCGGTGGAAAGTCGTTGGTGACCAGCAGGTGCTTCACGAGTCGGCGCGTTCGTCGAGTCGGGCTGCAGCCCAGACGGCGTGTTCGGCGAGGATCGGATCGATGCCCGAACGGTAGTGGTCGAGGACTCGCCGGATGCGCCCATCGGCCGGATCGCCGACGTTGCCGATCACCACGAGTGCATTGCGGCGCACCCAGCGCAGATCCCGGTCGGCGATGTACCAGTGGCCGTACCGGTCGTTGATCCAGTCGTCATCGGCGTCGAGGAGTTCGATGGCATCGACCCAAGCGTCGGAGCGCTCGTCGAGTTCGATGGCGTCACGCGGTCCGAGACGCACCGAGATCGGGCAGGCGTCCTGGCAGTCGTCGCAGCCGTAGATGCGATCGCCGATGGCCAGGCGGTACTCGAGTGGGATCACTCCCGGCTTCTGCAGTACCCAGCTGAGACAGCGATTCGCGTCGATCACCCCGGGAGCGATGATCGCGCCGGTCGGGCAGTCGTCGATGCAGCGTCGGCAGGTGCCACAGCCGTCGGCGACCGGCTGCGGCGCTGGTTCGTACGTTGCGGTGGTGACGATGCACCCGAGCACATACCAACTCCCGACGCCTGGCAGTAGCAGGTTGGCGTTCTTGCCGTACCAACCCAGGCCGGCTCGATGCGCAACCGCACGGTCGACGATCGAGTTGTCGTCGGCGAAGGCCACTGCACGGTGGTTCGCCCGGCGGATCTGCCGACAGACATCGCGCAACCCAGCGCGCAACGGCGCGTAGTGGTCGACCCAGGCGTACCGACCGACCCGGGCGTGGGGTCCCGCCTCAGCCGGCGGATGTTCGGGATCGGCGTCGGTGAGGTACGGCCGTGCAGCGACGATCACCGACTGCGCTCCCTCGACTGCCCGGCGCGGATCGGTCGATCGCTCCGGGTCCCGGTAGGTGAACCCCATGTCACCGTGCAGGCCTGCTTCGCGACGTCGGAACAGCTCGGCTCGCGCCTCGATGAGGACGTCGGAAGAGGTGACGCCAAGGTGGCTGATCCCGTGCTCGGCCAGCCGCCCCCGGATCTCATCGATCGATGGAAGCGGCTCGGGGCGACGCACCCGGTTCAGGGTACGGCGGCGCGGCAGCACGTACGACGACGCTCGAGAGCTGCCGACGTGGAGGTCGTTCGACGTTGCGGTGTCGCGGGCCTGACCGTTGTTGGTCAGGCGGCGGTTCGTCGGCCGGGTGGCCCGGTGCTGTGGATCGTGCCATCGGGAAGGCGGAGCGTGAGTTGCCGGTTCGGGCCCAGCTCGATGACCCAGCCGTCGTGGTGGATCTTGCCGTGATGTTTCGAACAGATCGGGACCAGATTTTCGAGGTCCGTTCGTCCACCGTTGCGCCACCAGACGATGTGATGCAATTCACAACGGTGGTACCCGACGGTGCAGCCCGGGATCGCGCACGTGCTGTAGAGGCCTCGGAGAGCCCGGCGTTGTGCCCGGTTCGCGAGCCGTGTCGTCCGGCCCAGATTCAGCTCGCCGGGCGCGTGGAGCACGACGCCGTTACGGACGACGACTGCGGTCACGTCGGCGTCACCGGCGAGTTCGGCCAACACCCGCGCAGGAATGTCGACGGGGATCGACCACTCCGCGACCGGCCCGACGTGCCCGGGTGCGTCCGCATCGACGACCACGAGATACTCCGGCCGTCCGGGTTTGCCGCTCGCCGCACCGTCCAGCAGCCGCTCCAGAGCATGAGCTGCAAGGAACCGCTGCTTCTCGATCGGATCGGACGGGCACCGCGCCGGTACCGGCTCTGCGAACAACGTCTCGATCGCACGATCCAACGTTGCAGCGAGCTTCACACCGGCGACCGGGTCGAATCGACCGCGCAGATTCCACATTCCCTCAGCATCAACCCAGGTGTTCAGCCTCGTGTTCGCCTTCTGGCGTTCGAGACGGTCAAGCCCGTCATCGGCCTGCAACCGGGTGGCTTCCAACCGGACCCGCTTCGCGAACTCGTCGACCGTGGCCGCAGCAGCCACATCCGCAAGTCTGTCGACCCGCTCGAACAACGCCGAACGCTGCCGATCGTCCAACTGCTTCGAACAGCGAGTGACCGCATCGACATGACCAGCGGTGATCGCACCCTCACCCAACCGGCCCGCCAGGTTCGGCGTTCGGTCCAATGTGTCGGCACGATCCTTGGACTTGGCTGCCTGGCCGATGGATGTCTTCGAGGTCTTCGCGATCGTTGCCTCCGGGAACGACACGAGCGACGCCAGCTGCCAGACCAGCGCTGCCTGCTGCGCGTCGGCCCATGCCGTCACCTCTCGTACCGCGACCAGGCCGGCTTCTATCAACCCGGCATCAGCAGCACCGTCGGCGCGCACCGCGGCGATGCGCTCCACCCGCTCGACGACCGCATCGATCTCCATCGATCAGGCACCGACCCGGGCGACGAAGCCCTGCTCGAACTCGACGAGGCTCACGAACTCGGCAGGATCGTCGAGCAGGCCCGCACGCTGGAACAGCGCGACAGCACGATCGGTGCCAGAGACCGGCGCATCGACCCGCACGGTGACGAGGTCGATCGGCCCGTCGTCGTTGGCGAGCAGATGGGTCACGATGCACTCGGCGCATGCAGTTGAGCCGGTGGCGACGCAGGTGTCGCACTCGATCGAGAAGGCCGGGCCTTCGTTGTGATCGGTGCCGTCGATGTGGGAGTTCTTCATGCATTCCATCATGACGAGGGGGTGTCACAGAGTTCCGGGCCACCCCCTTCGACGTCGGCCTACAGGGCAGCGAGCAATGCGTTGCTGGGCACGACGTTGGCTCCACGAGCCCGCACATCGGTGACGATCTCGGCATCGTTGGTGACCACAACCACCGCCCGGCCCGGTGCGAGGCGTCGCACTTCGTCGCGGATCACGTCGTCGGCGGTGACTCCCTCAGGCGAGTAGGCCACGCGAACCATTCGCCGCCGATCGGCATGAGCGCCGATCACGGTCGAACCGTCGAAGATCACGGTGATGTCGGTGCCGAAGCGTCGCGCCGCGTTCTCCAGACCGTCGAGGAGGCGGCGGCGTTGCTCGTCGAGTCGCTCGGCGGGCCAACCGAGCTTGGCCACGTTGTAGCCATCGACAAGCACGGCAGCATCCGAACGCAGGAGGAACTCGGCCGCCTCACGAGAGGTGGCGATCACACCCCCGGGTAGCCGAACCGGGTGACGATGAGGGTCGGGCAGAGGCGCCACCGGCGTCTCCGCCGACTCGGGCAGGGCCGATGCAATCAACGCCTCGACCCGGTCACCAAGGTTGCGGGCGGCCCCGGCGATGTCGGCGAGTTCGGCGACGTCGACGGCCGGGACCTGGGTTTGCGGAGCAGGCCCGACACTCGCGACAGCAGCGACCTCATCAGCGCGAATCGCGTCGAGGCGGACACGTAGCGCCGCCTCACGATCGCGGGCGTGGCGCGCTTCGTTACGAACGTCGACAAGTTCGCTGCGCAACTCTCCCACGACATCGTCGGCCTTGGCGAGGTCGGCGCGAATCAGGTCGGCTTCGGCCCGCAATCCATCGATCGACGCGGCCTGCTCGACGATGGTCGCCCTGGCTCGAATTGCCACCTGCTCGGCTGCGACCCGCCGCTTCTCGGCCCGCTTCAACGCCGTGCGAAGGTCGGCCTCGTCCTCATCTGCAGCGCGAGCGGCGAGGAGTGTTCGAACCTGGCCCTCCCAGCCGGACGGGCGCTGCAACCACAGGATCCCCACCGGATCGACGAGTTCGGGCACCGCGCCGGCGGCGATCCGCTCACGAAACGTGTCGTCGGCCTCGATGACCCGGCGAAGCTGACCGAGGGCACCGGTCGGGATCCGAGCAACGCCGAACTGCGCCCGTAGCTCCTTGGGGAACGGGAGCGATCGTTTGCCCTTGTTCGCCTCGTCGGCGACGAGCACGGCAAACTCGATCGCAGTGCGCAGGTCACGGTGCTCGATGTCGAGCGTCTCGGACATGCCCGAACGATACTGCACGACCACCGCTGCACGAACGCACGTTCTTGACAACGTACGCACGTTCGTGCTGTCATGCTGCAGATGTCATCGCGTTCGATCGCCGAGTTGACCCAGCAGCGGTCGTTCGACGACCTCGGCACACCCCTGCACGACGTGGTGTTCTGCGTGATCGACCTCGAGACCACGGGCGGCAACCGCAACGACGACCAGATCACCGAGGTCGGCGCCGTGAAGGTCCAGGGCGGCCAGTGTCTCGGCACCTTCCAGACACTGGTGAACCCCGGCCGGGCGATCCCTCCACAAATCACCGTGCTCACCGGGCTCTCCGACGTGTTGGTGTCGGCCGCACCGCGTATCGCAGCGGTGCTGCCATCACTCATCGAGTTCGTCGGCGACGCCGTGATCGTCGGCCACAACGTCGGTTTCGACATCGGCTTCCTGCGAGCCGCGTGCGAGCGTCACGGGCGTGCACCGTTGTCGGGCACCGTGGTCGACACGGTCGCACTGGCGCGCCGGCTCGTACGCGACGAGGTCCCCGACTGCAAGCTCGGAACGCTGGCCTCGCGCTTGCGTCTCGACCACCAACCAAGCCATCGGGCGCTCGACGACGCCCTCGCCACAGCCGACCTCCTGCACCTGCTCATCGAGCGGGCGTCGGGGCTGGGTGTACTCGGCCTCGACGACCTGCTGGCGCTCGCGAAGCTCGCCGGCCACCCCCAGGCAGCCAAGCTCAAGATGACCGCCGATCTGCCACGCACACCCGGGGTGTACATGTTCCGAGGCCAACGCGACGATGTGCTGTACGTCGGCAAGGCCACGAACCTGCGCCAACGGGTTCGTTCGTACTTCGGCAGCGACGACCGTCGCAAGATCGGCCCAATGCTGCGCGAGACCCAATCGGTCACACACCTCGACCTGCCAGATGCGCTCACCGCAGAAGTGATCGAGAGCCGGCTGATCGCCCGACTCCTCCCGCGCTACAACCGCGCCGGGACCCGCGTCGACCGCTACTGCTACGTCCGTCTCGACGTCGACACTCCGTGGCCTCGTCTCTCCGTCGTGAAGAACCCGTCCGCCACCGGCATGCACCTCGGCCCGCTGCCGTCGCGGACGATGGCCAACCTCGTTGTCGAGGCGATCCAGAGCGCGGTGCCCCTTCGACGCTGCTCAGCACGGCTCGGCCGAAACTTCAACCCGGCCCCCGACGCCACGGCGTGCAGCGCTGCCCAGCTCGGTGTGGCCCACTGCCCGTGCGCCGGCACCGCTGACGCTGCGGAGTACGCCCAGGCGGTCGACCATGCCGCAGCGGCACTCACCGGACATCCGCATCGCGTGGTCGAGTTGCTCCACGACAAGATGATGCAACTGGCACACCAGCAGCGCTTCGAGGAGGCCGCCAGCGTACGCGACCGGGTCACCGCGCTGGTCGGTGCGGCAAAGCGCTTCCACCTCGTCGAGGCACTGCGCCACGCCGAGCGCGTCGAGGTGACCTACGGCGAGTCCACTTGGACGATCGAGCGGGCGCAGCTCGTTGATGCGGCGAAAACTGCATGCGTGTCGAGGGCGCTCCCGATCGCCGCGGCGGAGGCGTCCGGCACCGGGGTTCTGTCTCGACACCAGATCGATGAGGCGCTGTGTCTCGCCCGGTTCTGCGACAAGCGAGCCGCGCAGCTCACCGTGCGCTGCAGCGGCGAATGGGGCTTCCCGATCAGCGATCGGCTGCCGCAGCTGCCTGGGTTTGCGACACCCTGATCAACGCGTCGAGGCTCGCCTGTGCGTGGCCCTCGTCGATTGCGGCAGCCGCCATCTCGATCCCGGCGCCGACATCGGCGACGCGTCCGGCCACGACCAGACCGGCACCTGCGTTGAGCAGCACGATGTCGCGGTGCGGGCCCTTTTCGCCCGCCAGCACCCGCCTGACGGCCAGGGCGTTCTCCTCAGGGGCACCGCCCCGGAGGTCGTCGGCGGTTGCCGGAGCCAGGCCGTAGTCGGCGGGGTCGATCGAGAACTCGGAGATGATCCCCTCGCAGAGCGCGAGTACCCGTGATGATCCCGTGGTGGTGAGTTCGTCCATGCCGTTGCCGTGCACCACCCAGGCATCACTCAGACCCTGACGTTCCAGGGTCTCGATCATCGGTTCTGCGAACTGGGGGTCGGCGACGCCGATCAGTTGGCGCTTCACCCGGCCCGGGTTTGCCATCGGGCCGAGCAGGTTGAACGTGGTGGGGACGCCCAGCTCCCGCCGGGGCGGGCCGGTGAACCGGAACGCGGGATGGAACATCGGCGCAAAGCAGAATCCGATCCCCGCTTCGCGCACGCACGCAGCGACACCGTCGGCGTGCAACTCGATGGCGACTCCGAGCAGTTCCAGGACGTCAGCGCTGCCGCACTTCGAGGAGGCCGATCGGTTGCCGTGCTTGCAGATGGGCGCTCCGGCGCCAGCGGCGACCAGGGCTGCCATCATCGACACGTTGACCGAGTGCGATCCGTCACCCCCGGTCCCCACGATGTCGAGGCAGTTCGAACGTTCGTCATCGGTCAGCGGCACGAACGTCGCCTCGTGCAACGTCGCCTCCAGCAGGCCGGCGAGTTCATCGACGCTCTCACCTTTTGCCCGCAGGCCAACGAGGAAGCCGCCGATCTGAGCGGCCGTTGCATCACCACGAAGGATCGTTGTCATCACCGACCCCGCCGTCGCTGCGTCGAGATCGCCACCGTCGACCAGCGTCGACATCACGGTTGGCCAGTCGTGGAATGGTTCGCGGCTCGACATGGGCCGCAGCGTACGCGCCGCGCCGAGTAGCGGTGAAGTACGTTCAGGCGATGCGGCGGCGTTGGCGGATCAACCGCCGGCGGTCGCGCTCGGTCGCTCCACCCCACACGCCGGCCTTCTCACGAAACGACAGCGCGTGTTCGAGACACGATTCCTGCACGTGGCAACCGGCACAGACGGTCTTGGCTGCCTCGGCACCCTCATCGTCGTCGGGATAGAAGAGTGACGCGTCAAGCCCTCGGCATGCTCCGAGATCCCACCATTTCAGTTCCTGTAACGACACTTCGGCTCGACTCCCCATGACGACGACGGCGATGTCGGTGAATCTAGAACCGCCGCGGCGCTCGCGCCAGTAAAACTTTGGTACACGAGGATTCGCGCATCACTCTTCGGCAATGCCATAGGCCCGAGCGATGATCTGTAACGGGTGCCTGGCCTCACGGCCGGTTCGTTCGACGATGGCCGTGTTGGCGAGGTGGCAGTCACCGGCGACGGCGTCCCCGCCGACCATGGTGATCTGCTCGCCGAGTTTCTTGGCGATCGGGATGGCGATGTCTTCGTTGCCGGCTCGAAAGCCCCACATGGCGTCGTTGCCCGAGCACTGCTCGACGAGTTCGACCTTGGCGCCCGTCAGCCTCATCAGGTCGCCGCTCGGCAGGCTGATGTTCAGGGCCCGGAGGTGACATGGCACGTGGTAGGTGATCTCGCCGAGGAGTTCGCCGGTGAAGTCGGTGTCGAGCGACGTGTTGTCACCTCTGTGGACGATCATCAGGTACTCGGCAGCGTCGTAGGTGTGCGCGGCGACAAGTTCGGCGTCAGCCTGCAGCGATTCGTCAGCGACGTAGGTGGGGTAGTCCTCCTTGATGATGTAGCTGCAGGTCGGCTGCGGCACAACGATGTCGGTACCGGCGCGGACTTCGGCGGCCAGGGTCTTCACGTTCTTCTCGGCAACCTTCGTGAACTCCTCGACGTTGCCCGAGTGCAGCCACGGGGCGCCGCAGCAGCCGGCGCCGGTGTTGTTGCACTCGATACCGTTGCGCTCGTAGACCTTGACGAGGTCTTTGCCGATGGCTGTCGCCTGGAACTCGACGAGACAGGTGGGAAACACCGTCACCTTGCCCTGAGGCTCGGTGATGGTGACCGTCGGACGATTCTTGAACCAGGTCGAGAAGCGCTGCTTGGCAAAGGGTGCAAGCAGGCGGACCGACGACACGCCGGTGACCTTCTCGAAGGCTGCACGCACGCCCGACCCGGGCTCGGCGTTGATGATCCTGCCGACGATCGGGCC